>JAXHTF010000087.1 GCA_034211275.1 Acidobacteriota bacterium | reverse complement strand
TAAGTTTTTTTGAGGGAAATCCTCTTCTGTTAGGAATTTGAGAGATTGTTCGTAACTGCTTGTAGCTTGGTGCAGGAGAGATTTGGAGTCTGCTTGTTGTTGGGCGTAGCGATCGCTTGCTATCTGCCCGTGGGGCGTCTCTCCCTCCCGCCGCTCGTCCAAGAGCTTGAGCACGATGGCGGTACTGGACAGGGCCACCGCACAGCCGAAGAAAATGGCGGGCCCGGCACTCTGCCCCATGATCGCTGCCCCGCCCCCCACCAGCACCGCGGTGATGGCCGCCTGGATGCTGCCGCCCACCAGGAAGGGCCGCCGCAACTCCTTGAGCTTGCCCAGAGAAAGCTCGAGACCGATGGCGAAGAGCAGCAGCGCGACGCCGATCTCCGCAAAGGCCTCCACCTCCTCGGTCTGCGCCACCCAGCCCAGCCCCGACGGTCCGATGACCATGCCGGTGATCAACAATCCCACCAGCGGCGGAATCCGCAACCGCGCCGCCACCAACACCACGATGACGGCACCGCCGAGGATCAACACTCCTTCGTGGAGTAGATGTTCGAGGGTCATGAAGTCCTTCCTGCCAGTCCAGTTCTAGTTGGGCGAAATCTCACGAAATCGAGAGGCGCTATTCTCCCACATGCGGTGGGGCGGTTGCCGTGGGCGACGCTCCAGCGGGGTGGGCTGAACGTCCCGAGCGGCACCGCACCAGCCACGCTCACACCCCCACCCCGCGACGCTGGAGCGTCGCCCACGGGTTCCCACGCTGGAGCGCAGGAACGAGAGAAAAGGACTGTGGTCTCAGCACCTCCGCCCAGGGATCCAATCCCCGGGCTACTCAGGTTCCGCCAGCTCCGCTGACTTCGGAAGGGAGGGAGTGCGTGAGCAGGATCTGGGAGCCGGATTCATCCGGCGGTGTCCTGGATAGCCCCGGGATTGATCCCGGGGCGGGTCTCCTGCCTTCGTGGAAACGAGAGCGGAGGGGAGCGTGGGAACCAGCCGGAATTCATGGCAAGATCGGAATCACCGTGGAAACCCTCACCCGCCGCCAAGCCCGCCGCCTCGCCCTGGCCCGCGCCGGCTTGCTCAAACGCCGCTGGACCGACTTGCCCCGCCGCGCCACCGGCCGTGGCGTGCGCGCCCGCCAGGCGGCGCAGGCGGTGATCGAGCGCTTCGGCTATCTGCAGCTGGACACCGTCTCGGTGGCCGGCGCCCGCAGCCATGCCCTGGTGCTCCTCTCCCGCATCGAGGGCTTCGATCCCCAGCTGGCGGAAGAGCTCCTGGAACCCGGCGAGCCCCTGTTCGAATATTGGGGCCACGAGGCCAGCTGGATCCCCCTGGACCTCTATCCCGCGTTCGAATTCCGCCGCCGAGAGTTCCAGGCTCACCCCTGGTGGGGCGACCTGGTGGGCGAGCATCCCGAGGTGGCAGGTCGCCTACGCCAGCGGCTGGAGGAAGAAGGGGCGCTGCGGAGCAGCGACCTGGAGGGGAGCAGCGGCGGGGGCTGGTGGAATCTGAAGCTGGCCAAGAAGATCGCTACCGCTTTATGGTCCAGCGGCGAGGTGGCCATCCGCCGCCGGACCAACTTCCAGCGCCACTTCGATCTCGCGGAGCGGGTGATTCCGGAGGAGGTGCGGCAAGAGCCCCTGGACGAGGACGCAGGCATCCGCACCCTCCTGCTCAAAGCCCTCGACGGCCACGGCTGGGCCACCACCGGCACCCTCGCCCAAACCTGGCGCCTGAAGAATCGCCAGCAGCAGATCCGGCGTCTCCTCGCCGAGCTCGAAGAAGAGGGCCGGATCGTCCCCTGCACGGTGGAAGGCAGCGACCGCCCCCTCCCCGGCTGGATCCGCCCCGCCGACCTCGACCTCGCCCACCGCCTCGACCGGGTGCGCCCGCGCAGAGACCAGGGCGTGCTCCTCTCCCCCTTCGACCCCGTGCTCTGGGACCGCCAGCGGGTGCAGCAGCTCTTCGGCTTCGAGCAAACCCTCGAGATCTTCAAACCCGCCGAGCAGCGAGTCTACGGCTACTACTGCCTGCCAGTCCTCGCCGGCGAAGACCTCATCGCCCGCTTCGACCTCAAAGCCCACCGCCGCCAGGGTCGGCTGGAGGTACTGGCAAGCCACTTCGAGCAGGACGAGCCTTCGCCTCGGGAGGTAGAAGCCGCCGACGGGGCGTTGCGGCGCTTGGCGGAGAGCTTGGAGCTGGAAGTCACGGGCTGGACTCGTAGCTGATCAAGGCTCCAGGGGTCCCCGAGCAACTCCGGTCCGATCTTTCCGTATTCAACAACGTTCACCCGTCTCCGCATCCACCCACGCCCAGGGAGCCTCCCCATGCCCGCACCCCGGAAGATCCGCGACCTCAAGGTCTTCGTTCCCTCCAAGGACCACCAGCTCTCCAAAGCCTTCTATCAGGAGCTGGGTTTCCAACTGAACTGGCAGGTAGAAGGCCTGGCGGAGCTCCAGGCCGGTGAGCATCGGTTTCTCTTGCAGAAGTACTACCAGAAGGATTGGGCGGAGAATTTCATGTTCCAGCTGGTGGTGGACGACGCCCAGGCCTGGTACGACCACATCCGCGAAGCCCAGCTCCCGGACCGCTACGAAACCGTCCGCGTGGCCCCACCGAAGGACGAGCCCTGGGGCATGAAGGTGGTTTATCTCTGGGGCCCGGCGGGCGAGCTGTGGCACATTTCCCAACCGGTGCCGGAGAGCGAAGAGTCCTGAGCCCCCGCGACCCGCGCAGGCTCAAGAAGCGCCTCCGTCAACCTGGTGGGCTGGCGCCCACCCTACGTGAGCTACCGGTCAGAGCATGGGTAGGGTGGGCGCCAGCCCACCATGCATCCCAGTTCTCTGGTTCCCATGCTCAAGCGTGGGAACCTACTGCGCTGAGCTATGCGGCGAGGCCGAGGCCCCGCTCCAGCGGGGCGACTCTCCCTTGGCTATGAGATGCCCCGACGAGACCGAGTCTCTGCTCCACCTAATCTCCTCCGTCTCTGCTCTCAAGGCCACAACAACTCCCACTCCCAAAGATCCTCCCCCACCGCGGATCCAGCAACCCGCCGGTACAACCCTCGATGATGCAACCGCCGCGCCGCCGCCTGCCAAAACTCCACTTCCCGCGCCACCAACCGATAGGCTCGCCAATGCGCCGGTCGCGGCACCATCTCCACCCCCGCAAACCGCCCCGCCGCTGCCTCCCAAGCCTTCTCCAACTCCTCCCGCGACGCCAACCCCGCCCCCTGCCGACTCGCCCAAGCCGTCACCCGACTCTCCCGCGGCCGCTCCTCAAAACACCGATCCGACTCCTCCTCGCTCCCCAACACAACCCTCCCCCGCACCCGCACCTGTCGCTCCGTGGCTCCCCAGTAGAAAACCACCGCGGCCTCGGGGTTGTGCTGGAGCTGCTGGGCTTTCGGAGATTGGTCGTCGGTGCTGAAGAGCAGGCCCTCGGGGCCGTGTTCGTGGATGAGGACTATGCGGGCGTCGGGGCGGGGAGATTCTTCGCAGGAGGAATCGACGGTGCTGAGGGTCGCGGCGTGGGGGTAGCGGATCCCGGCCTCTGCGGCTTCTTGGAGCCACTGGTTCAGGGCTGGCCAGGGGGTGGGGGGTGGGTTGGTGAAGGGGGTGGGCATGGATGAAAGCTTACCGCTCCCGGCTGCCTATCCGACAGCGCCTCTGTAGTCCAGCCTGCGGGATCAGCGAAAACCACGCAACAACTACCCTCTTGGCTTCCTTGTTGGACGGGCTCGCAAATTGACGCTGGCTTCGCAGACGGCCTATGATGAAGAAAAAGAGAATCTTGGAATGGGGTCGAGCCTTGAACGCGAGGCCGTACGAGACCAGTAAGCCGGTTGTGTCGGGAGATTCTCAATCTAAGGTTCTCTATCACATGCAAACTTTACGGCCCCTGTAGCTCGACGGACTGTAAAGAGTGAGACATGATGTCGAAGTTTAAGTATCCGTTCGCGCTGTTTGATAGCGCTAGGCAGTTCCTTGAATCGGCAGTGCGGCACGCACGCGAGCGCGACCCAGACGAGTGGAAGTTCGCATTACTTCACACGATCACCGCTTTGGAACTACTAGCAAAGGCACGTATCGCCTTTGAGGACCCCCATGAGATCGCATTGGGTGATGTTGACAACCTACGTTTTGACCGCGGAGAATTCAAGAGTATTAACCTCGATGAGGCGTTTCGTCGGCTGAAGAGAGTTTCAGGTTTCTCCTTATCCGCTACTCGCAAAGCGTCGCTTGCGAAGGTGAAAGCTGCGCGAAATAGACTTGTTCACTTCACCGCTGGGGCAAGCGCGGAGGAGACAAGAGCACTGGTCGCTTTTGGCTTAGATCTCTTCTTCGAACTTCATGAATCAGAATTTCGAGACGAAGAAGAGCCATGGGGAGCACGTAGCATAGCCGACTTAATTCGGGACCTTTCGGATTTCCATGACTTCGTCGCTTGTCGCATGGCCAGCCTAAGCCCAAGACTTAAAACAGCGGAACGACCACAGACTCGGCACCTCGCGGAATGCCAGATATGCCTCCAAGAAGCAGATATCATCGCTGATGATAGCGTCACGTGCCTTTTCTGCGGCTACGCACTCAGTATCCGTGCCTGGGCCGAATTCCTGTCTGATGACCAGTCGGTTGAGGACTGCCCAGCCTGTAGACGGACCGCAGTCGCCAAGTACCACATTTTCGAGAGCGGGAGTGCGACATATGAGTGCTTCTGCTGCGGGTATTTCCGCGGACCCGAGATCAAGTGGTCTGATGGGAAAGAGGGATTCTTACCGCGCATGAGATCGTTCGAAAAACCCAACAGAGAACAATCGCCTCCAGAGAACGCTCAAGCACGTCGCTGAGGCGTGGCTGTTAGGCGTCTCCGGATCCATACACTACAGCTCAAAGCACGGAGAATAAGCAATGCCGGAAGTCAACGACAAGTATCGAGGCACAATCGAGTATCACCTGGCGTTCAGCAAGCTCATCACCGCTGCGCGTTGTCGAGGCACGGTCACATACCAGGAGCTCGCTATGGTCTTGGGCCTTCCTTTGGTTGGCGCATACATGGGAGCTGAGACCGGTCACCTCCTCGGCGAGATCTCCGAGGACGAGGTGCTCGCTGGCCGGCCCATGCTGAGCGCTGTCGCAGTTAACGTCCAAGGCCACCCCGGCCCCGGCTTCTTTGCGCT
Organism: Acidobacteriota bacterium; assembly: GCA_034211275.1. Lineage (NCBI taxonomy): Bacteria > Pseudomonadati > Acidobacteriota > Acidobacteriota bacterium. The sequence continues at coordinate 20,658 of JAXHTF010000087.1, read as the reverse complement.
AGCGAAGCAGCTAGGGAAGCTTTCTGAGGACGGCGACGAGTCCGCGTTTTGGCGCGAAGAACTCAAGAGCGCTCATCGAACCTGGGCTGAACGCCTCGACCGATATGCGCATCCCGGACGCGACGCCTAATCCGGCGAGTGCTACGACTCGAAAAACTCGCAGAAGTGACCCGCAACAGGACAAGACCAGGCACCTCCAACCAGCCCCGGAGGGGCGAAGGCATCTAGCCCGGGGCGCGAGCCCCGGGTTGGGAAGCAGAAGAAACCCAAGCCCCGGAGGGGCGACAGCAACGCTCATTTCGAAGAACGCCCACCCATGCCGGACACCTACAGCAACCTGCTCTACCACGTCGTCTTCAGCACGAAACATCGGGCTCCGATCATCACGGAGAAGATTCGGGAACGACTCTACGAGTACATTGGCGGGATCGTTCGCAACGAGGGAGGAACCCTTCTCGAGATCGGCGGCATGGAGGACCACATCCACCTGCTCGCCCGCCTCAAACCGACCCTGGCCGTTGCAGAGGCGGCGCGTCTGATCAAGGCGAATTCATCCAAATGGCTCAACGAGAACGTAGTGTCGGATCGGTTCCGTTGGCAAGCCGGATACGGCGCATTCACCGTCGGTGAGTCCATGGTGGCTGATGTCAGCCGTTATATTCGGAACCAAGCTCATCATCATCGGAAGCGAACGTTTCAAGAGGAGTTCGTGGAGCTTCTCGAATTGAACGAGATCGACTACGACAAGGATCGTATCTGGGACTGAGACCGGTTGAAGAGAGGTGCTGTCGCCCCTCCGGGGCTGGGGAATCCTCGGACCGAGTACCCGGGGCTTGCGCCCCGGGCTAGATGCCTTCGCCCCTCCGGGGCTTCGGAGTGAAAGAATCAGGGGAGTGGCCGCCCGAGAACCCTGGCGCCCCGGGCTAGATCCCGCTGCCTCTCCGGAGCTTGGGACGGGAAGGGTTAGGAGAGTTCCCGCCGAGAACCCTGCCCCCCAGTCGCGTTGAAGGCGATACGGTGCTCATCGGCACGTGGCGGGATCGCGAGCGAAAACCTTTGAGGCGCGAAGTCGTACTCTACGAACCCGAGGCAGGACGCCGCTCCGTCACGCGCAGGGTGGAAGTGCCTGGCGACGGGGAGGCATAACGATCCTCGCACCGCGACTCCGATCTCCAAGCCGCCTTGCGAAAGGACCCTTCTATGAAAAACTTCTACATCCTCACCCTGCTACTCCTGGCCCTGGCTGCGACCAGCCAGAGCTACAGCCAAGAGGAATTCCCAACCCTCAAAGGCCCCTACATGGGCCAGACTCCCCCGGGCATGACGGCGGAGCCCTTTGCCCCCGGCATCATCTCTACCGAGGGCTGGGAGCTCGAAGGTGTGTTTGCGCCCGGTATGAAAGAGTTCTACTACACCACCATCGGCGGCAGGTTCGAGCGCCCCACGGTGATTGGCTTCCGCCAGCAGGGCGATGTGTGGAAGAAGTACATCGAGTTCACGCGGCGCGGCGAAATCGTCTTCTCGCCGGATGGTGAACGCATGTATATGGCGGGCGGCTACAAAGACCGCGTGGGCAACGGCTGGTCGGAACGCAAGAGCCTCGGCCCCATGGTGGATCGCGACGACTGGGGCATCATGCGCCTCTCGGCCTCGGCGCAAGGCACGTACGTCTTCGATGACTACAAAAGCGATGACGTGATTCGCATCTCGACGCTCCAGAACGGCGAGCGCCAAGCACCGACGCGGATGGGTCCGGCGATCAACTCCGGTAAAATGACCGCCCATCCCTTCATCGCCCCGGACGAGAGCTACCTGATTTGGGATAGCGACCGGGAGGACGGCTACGGGGACTCGGATCTCTACATCAGCTTCCGGCAGGAGGACGGCTCGTGGGGTCCTGCCATCAATATGGGCGACAAGGTCAATTCCGACCAATGGGATGCCTACGCGACGGTGACCCCGGACGGCAAGTACATCCTCTTCAACAGAGGCATGGATGACGACAACGAGAATGTGGACATCTACTGGGTGGATGCCAGAATTATCGAGGAGCTCAGGCCCGAGTGATCGGCCAGTTGGACAAGCGCTCCGCCTGAGATCGCTCTCTTCGCCTCAAAAGGCCTTGATAGGCTTCGTGGACGGATAGCTCCCAGACAGATCCACGGTCTCCTCGCTTCTTCTGCCCAGAGTCCGGGTCTGTGGCGGGGGCGGCGGTGGGAGCAGTGCTCGGCGGGAGCCGACAAGGCCACGGAGAGAGGCGGAACTGAAGAGGCATGACGACCACCCAATACGAGAGATCCTAGAGACACCGTGGGTAAAGTCACCGCTCTCTTCGCCCACCGGGTCGCCGGCATCCTCGACCCGTCCGTCGACCGCGCGGCCCTGCTCGCGCCCCTAAATCTCCGAGAACAGCAGGGCCTCCAGCCCACCGCCGCTCCCGATCCGGCGGAGATGATCGCCGCTGCCGACTATTACGCCTTTCTCGAACGGGCCGTGGCCGCCGATCCCGACGGCACCACCGTGCCTCTGCGAGCCGGGGCCGCGATGCGCTGTGACGACTATGGTGCTTTCGGCTTCGCCTTCAAGTCGGCCACGACGCTGCGGGGCTCCTACCGCCGCGCCGACCGCCACGCCCGAGTGCTTTCGACGGTGTCGACCTACGGGCTGGAATCCACCTCCGAGGGTGCCTACATGCACCTGCACCGGGCCGGTGAGCGAACCCTGGGCTTGCGGATTTCCAACGAGGCCACCCTCGCCAGCATCCGAACCATCAGCCAGGAAGTCTCCTCGCAGAGCTTTCGGGCGCTGGCGGTCTATTTCCAGCACCCTCCGCCGACGACTACGGAGCACCATGAAGCCTTCTTCGGCTGCCCGGTCCATTTCAAGGCCGACCGGGACGCGCTGCTGGTCTCCGAACAAAGCCTCGCGGCGCCCAACAAATTGGGCGATGCGAGTATCGCTCGCTTCTTCGACACCCACCTGGAAGCGGAGATCGCCAAGCTGGAGGATCGCATCCCTCTGGAGCGCCTGGTGCGCGATCGGGTGAAGAAGACCCTCAGCGAAGGCGTGCCGGCCCTCTCCGCCATCGCCGCCGACCTGGGCATGAGCGCCCGGACCCTCCAGCGCCACCTTTCCGAGCAGGGCTACTCCTACCAAAGCCTGGTGGACGAAGCCCGTTGTCAGCTGGCCAAGCGTTTGATCAGCCGCACCGACTATCCGCTCATCGAAGTGGCTTTCATGACGGGTTTCTCGGATCAAAGCGCCTTCACCCGAGCGTTCAAACGCTGGATGGGCCAAACGCCGCGCTCGTTCCAGCTCAGCGTCTAGCAGCACCCCTCGACTCGTGCCACGGGCTGCCAGGACGCTTGATCGCGGCCTTGGCGCACCGAGTCAAAAAGATGGCGCCGCCCGCCAAGACAGCTCGGGGGCCCCTCGGTAGCCTTCCCTTGTCTTCGTTGAACCACCAACAACCAGCAAGGTAGGAAGGTTATGAAAACACTCCATCGCACCCCCCAAAGCTCCAGCGGACCCGTTCTCGTGCTCGGCGGCACTGGCAAGACCGGCCGGCGCGTCGCCGCCCGTCTCGAAGAGCTGGGCATCGACGTTCGCATCGGGTCCCGTTCGGCGACTCCGCCCTTCGATTGGAATCGGGAGGCGAGCTGGGATGCCTGTCTGGAAGGCATCGAGGCCGCCTACATCACCTACGCCCCGGACCTGGCCATGCCCGGGGCCGCTGACGCCATTCAGACCTTCGTGGAGCACGCCCGGCAGCACGGTGTCCAGCGCCTGGTATTGCTGTCAGGCCGCGGCGAAGCGGAAGCCCAGAGATGCGAGCAGATCGTGCAGGAGAGCGGCATCGACGCGACCATCGTTCGGGCCAGCTGGTTCTTCCAGAACTTCTCCGAAGGGGCCTTCATCGAGATGGTGCAAGGCTGCCAGATCACCCTCCCCGCCGGCGAAACGCCGGAGCCCTTCGTCGACGTCGACGACATCGCGGAAGTCGCCGTAGCGGCGCTCACCGAGCCCGGTCACGCAGGAAAGGTGTACGAGGTCACCGGTCCCCACCTCCTCACCTTCGCCGAGGCCGCCGCCGAGCTCTCCCGGGCGACGGGGCGGACGATCGAATACGTTCAGGTGCCTCATGACGCCTTCGTGGAGGGCGTGCGGGCCTCCGGAGCGCCGAAGGAGGTGGTGTGGATGCTCGACTATCTCTTCGCCACGGTCCTCGACGGTCGCAACGCCCACCTCACCGACGGCATCCAACGGGCCCTCGGCCGAGCGCCGAAGAGCTTCGCCGAGTACGCCCGGGAGGTCGCGGCGACCGGCGCCTGGGAGCCCGTCGCTGCGTAGTGCCCCCCTTCCGCCCTCCCCATCGTCGGGCCCGCCGACACCCCCTCGACACTCCCGATGCGAGGCGGTGGCGGCGGCCCGACATGTCGGTAGACCGCGCATCCGGTGAGTCCTGCGGACCTTGGAGCTCGAGGTCCGTCGCTGACATCCCCCGTTCTGCGAGGCTTTCCGGCGCCCCTCCTACCCACTCCAGCACCGCCCCTCGCAGTGGCACCAGCCTTGCTCTAACTCCTGGTACATCACCCAATGGAACAGGAGATCCACCATGCCCTCAGGCGACGAGCTGATCCACGAAATCGTCAATACTCCAGCCCTCATGGGCCTCAACAACTGTCCCGCGGTGCCGGCTCAGATGAGCAAGGCCGTGTACGGATCGGTGCAAAGCGATTCCGGGCCAGGCACGGTGATCCAGCCCGGAGCCAACATGCAAAAGGAGATCAACACCGCCATCGGATTCAGCGGTGCCAACTCCGAGACCGCAGTGTGGCATTTCATGATGGGCCCCACGGTCCATCACTTCGTCGTGATTCCCTGGTACCGGCAACAGTCTCCGCAAGGGCAGGTGTACACGCTTTTCATGGCCTACGAGAACCAATACTCCGTGGGCCAATACGTCAACGGCACCCCGCCGGCTGCCCCCGCTGGCGACGGCACGAAGGGTTATAAGACGGAGTGGAGCCTGGCCGAGCTTTCCACCATGTTCTCCGAGCTGCTGACCAGCAACACGGCCTGGCAGGAGTACTTCGGCCAGGTGGGAGCAACGCAGGCGACGACTATCACCTATTGGAAGTACAAGGTCATCAGTCTCGGAGCAGCGATTAGGAATGTGCAGGCCTATCCGTAAATCGAGAAACCAGCCTAGACCGCAGCAGCCGATGTTCCAACGCTCGAATCTCGGCGCTCCGGGCCAGAGACGCTTCCGTCAATACAGCCGCCTCGCCCGGAGGTACTTCTCCACATCCTTGTAGGCCGCCCCCGCGCCGCCGAATTTGACCAGGTTGCGGGCGGTCTTCAGCCACTCCAGGGTGGACGGCTCCAGCTCTTCCAGGGCGGTGAGAAGGTCGCCCTGGGTGAGGCGCCGTTCCTGGCCGGAGTCGAGGATGTCCCCCAGCGCCAGGTCCTTGGCCAGGTCGATGGCACCGTCGACGTCGGCGCCGGAGAAGTTGTCGGATTTTTGCCCTAGAAGGTCGAAGTCCAGGGGCTCGCAGGGCACATCGCGGAGCTTGGCGCGGAACATCTCGGCGCGGGCGGCGGCGTCGGGGGGCGGGATGAAGATCTGGCGATCGAAGCGGCCGGGGCGCTTCATGGCCTCGTCGACGTCCCAGGGCATGTTGGTGGCACCGAGGACCAGGACTTTCTCGTTGTCGCCGCCGAAGCCGTCCAGCTGGGAGAGGAATTCGTTCACCAGCTTGCGGGTGTAGTCGGAGCTCGCCTTGCCGCGGGCGTAGGCCAAGGCGTCGAGCTCGTCGAAGAAGAGCACCGCCGGCGCCGCCTCCCGGGCGCCCTGGAAGAGGCCGGCGAGGTTGCGCTCGCTCTCCCCGATCCACATGCTGAGGATGTCGCTGATGCCCACGGCGGTGAAACGGGCGCCGCATTCGGTGGCGATGGCTCGGGCCATGAGGGTCTTGCCGCAGCCCGGCGGGCCGTAGAGCAGCACTCCCCCGCCGCTCTTCTTCTTGAACCGCTGGAAGAGGCCCGGGCGGTGGAAGGGCTCGATGATGCGCAAGCGCAGGAGCTTTTTCAGCCCCTCCATGCCCACCACGTCGGAGAAGCGCACCTTGGGAGTGGCGCCGATGGAGATCACCGCCCCATCGTCGGTGCGGTCAGGGCCGCTGGCCACCGCCCGCAGGTGCCGGCGGGGGGCCTCCCCCGACGAGGACCTACCCTCTTCGGACGAGGCTGACGAACCGGACGGCGATGCCGAGGGCGGCTCCAGCTCGTGGATCACCGCCACCGCCAGGGGGTGCTCCTCATCGAAGTCGTCGCAGGCTCGAGCCCTGGCCAGATCCTCCGCCGCGGGCTGGTGCTCCCCCAGCCGCAGGCGAGCTCGGGCCATGCGCAGGTAGGCCTCGGCGGTGGGCTGCTGCTGCGCCAGGATGCGCCATTGACCGACGCTTTCGGACCACGCCCCCTCGGTCTCCAGAACTTCGGCGTAGCGCCGCCGCGTCGGGGTGTCGAAGGGATCCCGAAGGAGTTGGGCCTCCAGCTCGGCACGGGATCGCGGGGAGGAGCCGTCGCTGGAGAAGCCGTCTCCGGAGAATGAGTCGCTCATAGTCCTCTCCAGCGCAGCCAACGGCGCAGAATGGGCATGAAGGTCCAGGAGTAGATGACGTAGGCGATGAAGGCGAAGGCGAGGATCGCCGCCGCTCGGGTGTCCACCGTGGCCAGCAGGCGCACGGAAACCATGGCGGCGACCCAGATCACCGCCGAGGCGGCCCAGCCCCAGCGCACGAAGGGGTAGGCGGGCCAGGCCACCCAATGGGTCAAGGCCCGCAGCTCCACCAAGGCTTCCACCAGCTCCTCGTCCCCGGGATCGAGGCGCAACAGCTCGCGACCGATCTCCAGGGCCTCGCGATGGCACCGTTCGTTGATCAACACGGCGAAGAGGGTGGCGAGGCGATCCGCCCCCTGGGGATCCTCCCGCAGCAGCTGCGCTGCCTCTCGGCGGGCCTGACCGCCGGCACCTTCCACCAGGCTCAGCAAGGCACCGACGATGCGCGCCCCTTGGTGGTCCGGCTGCCGCCGTATCGCCTCCCGCTGGAGCTCCCGCGCCTTCTGCGTGTGCACGGTGCAGAGCATCAACCAGGAGTAGTTGGTGAGCAGGTCGGGGTCCGCCGGCTCTTCCCGCAGCAACCCCAGGAGCACTTCCTCCGCCTCCGCCCAGCGGCGCTCTTGGAGCTCCACCTGGAAGAGCAGATGACGTCCATCGAAATCCGCCGGATCCTGGCTCAGCACTTGCCGCAGGTGGTGCCGCGCTTTGCTCGAGCTGCCCTCGGCGAGGGCCAGCCGGGCGGCCCACCGATGGGCGACGGGGTCGCGGGGATCCTGGGCGAAGAGCTCCTGCAGGACCTCCCGAGCCTGGGCGTAGCGCCGCTGCTCGAGGAGCCGATCCAGCTGGACCTCGACGAAGACGGATTCGACGGAGCTCACGAAGTCGGCACCCCGCCCCCCAGCATCACGCCGAGACCGACGAAGAGCAAGCTCAGAAGAATGCTCCCGCCGATGGCGGTGAGGGCCGCCCGCCAGGGATTGGGAGGCTCGTCCCCGACCAGAGCCAGGGCCCGATAGATGAAGCGGTGGCGCAGGTAGATGATGCCGAAGAGGGCCAACCCCAGGACGCGGCCGGCGTAGCGCACGCCGCGCTGGGAGCTGTCGCCGACGCTCAGCCAGGCGGGCAGGCTGTTGGTGACGATGCCGTGGCCCGCCCACACCAGAATCACCGCCCAGGCCACCGAAGCCAGCACGAGGATCCACAGATCCTTTTGCAGCCGCCCCGCCCGCCGGGCGCTCAAGCCGCAGAAGACCGAGGTGGCGAAGACGCCGCCGAAGAAGGCGGTGAGAAAGCTGGCTCGGACGGAGTAGAGGGGCTCGGCGGTCGCCCGGGCGGCGAGGCTGGGGCGCAGCAGGTGATCGACGCCTACGGTACCGCCCTGCGAGCCCGAAGCCTCTACCGAGGGATGGACGGGGGCCGGGTTCGAGGATTCCTCGTTGGGAGACATAGAGCTCCTCCACGTCGGGGCCCCCGGGGGAGCCGGTCAAGATGGTCGGGTGGGGGAGATTTTATCTCATGGGAGGCGTTGCCGAGAGCCAACGGTGCCGCGGAGGCCGTCCCGTCGAGCCGAGCACGGGGCGAACTCAACCCGAAAGGCGAGGAGTGACCGGAGGGAGCGGAACGTTTGAGCACCGAGCGCAGGTCTGGCACCCAACGGTGCCGCGGAGCCCGTCCCGTCGAACCGAGCACGGAGCGAACTCAACCCGAAGGGCGAGGAGCGACCGGAGGGAGCGGAACGTTTGAGCACCGAGCGCAGGACCGACGGGACGGGCGCAGCTACCCCACTAACGGTGCCGGGCTCACTCCAGCGCCGAGAACACCGCCGCCGCGATCTGGATGTCCTGTACCGCCACCCCGGTGAGGTCGGCGATGGTGATCTGGCCGGCGTTCTGGCGGCCCAGGGAGCGGTCGGCGATCACCGCCCCCAGCTCCACCGCCGCGTCCGCCCCCAGCATTCCCGCCTGGACGGCACGGTAGATCTCGCCGCGGCTGCGGCATTGGGCGAGACTGTCCCCCACCACCACCGCTGCCCGGGCCAGAAGCTCCGGATCCAGCTCCTGCTTCTCCGCCGTGTCGGAACCGACGGCGGTGACGTGGGCGCCGACCCGCAGGCGATCCGCTTCGAAGAGGGGCTCGGTGGCGGGGGTGGTGGTGACCAGCAGGTCGCAGGATTCCGCCACCTCGTCGGCGGCCTCCGCCACCGTCACCCGCCAGCCCTGGGCTCCCATCTCCTCGGCGTAAGCCTCGGCGGCTTCTTGTCGACGGCCCCACACCAGCACGTTGCGGCAAGAGGTGACGGGCTTCAGGTGCTCGAGCTGCAGCCGCGCCTGGATGCCGGTGCCCAGGATGCCGATACGCTCGATGCGCGGCGCCAAATGCTTCGCCGCCACCGCTCCGGCGGCGGCGGTGCGCACGTCGGTGAGGCGGCCCTCGTCCAACAGCAGCGCCGCCGGCTGACCGGTGGCCTGGTGGAAGAGGAGCATCAGACCGTTGCTCGACGGCAGCCCCTGCTGGGGGTTGCGATAAAAGCCGGAAGCGATTTTGACCACATAATGCTCGCCGCCGCGCAAATACCCGTACTTGATGTGCACGTCTCCCGGGGGATCGTCGAAGATCATCTCCCCCACCGGCGGCACCACCGCCTCACCGCGGGTGTAGGCGGTGAAGCCCTCCTCCATCAGCGGGATCAGGTCCAGCTGCGGCAGCACTTTCTCGATTTCTTCCAGCGTCACCACGCGCATCCAGCTTTCCTCCTGTTAGCCCCTGGAATCACCGCCCTCGGTTCGGCCAAGGCATACGTCTCCACCAACCAAGCCCGCGGGGAGCGCCCCCGGGAGCACCTGCCGACCGCCGGCTCCTCTCAGCTCACCACCTCTGCCAGCGTCTCCATCCCCACATTGGCGCCGCAAAGCAGCACCACCACCTTGCGCCCGGCATAGCGCTGGGGCTCCTTGAGCAACGCCGCCACCGCCACCCCCGCAGCCCCCTCCACCAACATATGGTGCTTGCCGATGATCCAACGCATGGCACCGCGGATTTCTTCCTCCGTGGCGAGAACGAAGTGATCCACGTGATCTTGGCAGAGGGGAAAGGTGATGGAGCCCTCCTCCACGCCGCCGGCGGTGCCGTCGGAGAGGGTGGGCAACGATTCCACCGGCAAGATGCGGCCGGCGTGCACCGACTCGTGCATCACCGGCGCGTTGGCCGGCGAGGCGGCGACGACGTCGATCTCCGGCCGCAGCGCCTTGAGGTAGCCGGCGATGCCGGAGGTCAGGCCACCGCCCCCCAGGGCAATGATCACCGAGTCCAGATCCGGCAGCTGCTGGGCCAGCTCCAGCCCCACGGTGCCCTGGCCCGCCACCACCAGGGGGTCGTTGTAGGGGGAAACGTAGACGCCGCCGGCCTCCTGGGCCCACTCCCGGGCATAGGTCTCGGTGATGACGCTGTCGTGACCGTGCACCCGCACCTCCGCCCCGAGGCCGCGGATGGCCTCCATCTTGGAGCGCGAAGCCCCCTCCGGCACGAAGATCACCGCCCGGCCACCGTGACGCTGCACCGAATAGGCGACGCCGGCGCCGTGGTTGCCGGAAGACGCCGTCACCACCCCGGCGGCGCGCTGCTCCGGGGTCAGGGAGAGGATCTTATTCATCGATCCCCGTACCTTGAACGAGCCGGTAACCTGGAAATTCTCCAGCTTCAGGAAAACCTCCCCTTCGCTGACCTGGCTCAGGGACGGCGAGGCCTGGAGGGGCGTGCGCCGCACGTGCTCGCCGATGCGGGCGTAGGCCGCCTGCACCTGCCGCTGGAGCTCGAGACCTTCGAGGGGTGGGGATGCCTCCTCCGTCACGCTGGACGCCTCAGCCACCGGTAGCCTCCTCATCCTCGGCCTCGTCCAAGGCCCCCGCCAGCGGCTCCGGCGACGGCAGCAGCTCGACGGCGGCCTCCTCCACCAGCGCCCGGAAATCCGCCACCGGTCCGGCGAAGAGGGCGTCGACCTCCGGCAAGAGGGCGCGCAGGGTGTCCTCGCCGCGCTCCAGATAGGCCAGCTGGGCCGGCGTCGGGGCGTCCCGGGAGGAGGAGAGGAAGTAACGGGCGGTACCGATGTGGGACCAGGCGGTGACGTCGGGACCGATGCCCTTGTTGCCGGGCGGCGACCAGAGCTTGCGCTCCAACTCGTCGGCCTTCTGCTTGAGCTCGGCGCCGGCCTTGGCCAGCCGCTGGTCTACGTCCTCGGCGGCTTCTGAATCGTCGGTGGTCCCGGCGGCGTCCGCGTCCGCTGCTTCGGCCTCGTCCTCGTCCTGCTTGGAACGCTCGAGCACGGCGTCGATGTCCTTCTGCAGCTGCTGGAGACGAGCGATGGCGTCCACCGCCGTATCCTGGACCTTGCCCAGGCGATGGTGGGCCTGCCAGCGGGCCTGACGGTCCTCGGCGGAGATCTCCATCCGCGGATCCCCCAGCACCGTCACCGGCGCCTCCGCCGAGTGCTCGCCGTAGCGCACCGTCACCGTGTAGCTTCCCGGCGGTACCGCCGGCCCTTGCCGGGGATCGAAGGCGTTGGCCTCGCCCCTGTCGGGCCATTGGTAGGCGTCCGCCCGCAGATTCCAGGTCAGGCGATTGACACCCTGGTGGAGATCCTCGTGCTCGAAGCTGCGGAGGATCTCGCCATCGGCATCCCGCACCTCGATCTCCAGCTTGGGCTTCTCGGGATTCTCGGGCTTCTCGGGCTCGTCTTCGCCCTGCTCCTCCGCGGGCTCTTCCGACGGCCCTCCCGCGGGAACCTTCGGCACCGACTCCTCGGCGCCGGGGCGCTCCGTCTGCCACTGCGCCGCCGCCTGCTCCTGCCGTTGCTTCTCCCGCTTCTCCTGCTTGCGCCGGCGCTCCTCCAGCTCGTCGGGATAAGGCAGCTCCGGATCGTTCAGCGCCACCGTCAGCAGGGCGCCGTAGAGTGGGTTCTCGCCGCGGAATTCGGCGAAGCCCGGGAAGCGGGCACCGCCGGTCTGGCCTACCTCGTATTCCTGGGCGTCGGGGATGGCGAAGAGGTGGAAAGGCTCCCCCAGCACCTCCGCCGAGAGCTCCCGCAGCGGCCCCAGCTGGTCGAGGATGAAGACGCCGCGGCCGTGGGTGGCGATGACCAGGTCGTCGTGGCGCGGCTGGATGGCCAGATCCATCACCGACACCGTCGGCACGCCGTGCTTCCAGGGCAGCCAGGAGCCGCCGCCGTCGAGGGAGACCCAGAGGCCGAATTCAGTGCCCAGAAAGAGCAGATTGCGCTCGACCGGGTCCTGGACCAGGGTCAGGGCGTAGCCGCGCACCGGATCCTTCGCCAGGTTGGTCCAGGTGGCACCGTAGTCGCCGGTGCGGTAGACATAGGGCTTCCAGTTGGAGCGCCGGTGATCGTCGAGCACCACGAAGGCCTCCGCCGGGTCGTGGCGGGAGGGCTCGATGTGGGCGATCCAGGTGTTGTCGGGAACGCCGGTGAGATTCTCTTCCAGGCTGGTCCAGGTCTCACCACCGTCGCGGGTCCGGTGCAGGCGGCCGTCGTCAGTGCCCACCCACAGCAGGCCCTCCTCCAGCGGGCTGGGGGAGATGGCGAGGATGGTGGTGAAATTCTCCGCCCCGGTGACGTCGAGGGTGACGCCGCCGGCCTCGCCCTGGCGCTGCCATTGGGCACGGTCGGTGGTGAGGTCGTCGCTGATCACCGTCCAGGTCTCGCCGCGGTCGGTGCTTTTGTGCACATATTGGCTGCCGAAGTAGAGGGTCGAGTCGTCGAAGGGATCGATGGCCAGACCGGCGTTCCAGTTGAAGCGCAGGTCGCGGCAGGCCTCCTCTCCGCCGCCCTCCGGGCAGTAGGGAGTGCCCGGCCGCACCAGCTTGCGCTCGCCGGTGCGCAAATTCCACCGCGCCAGGAATCCTTCCTGGCTCATCGCCCAGCCCTGCATGGAGTCCCGGGGATCCGGCAAGGTGTCGAAGCCGTCACCGAAAAAGACCTCCTGCCAGTGCTGCTCGCGGATGCCGCCGTTCTCCCATACCTCCGACGGCGCTCGCCAGGAGCCGTTGTCCTGCAAGCCGCCGTACACGTGGTAGGGCGTGTCGTCGTCCACCCGCACCTGGTAGAACTGGGACACCGGCAGAGTGCGCACGAAGCGCCAATGCTCACCGCGGTCGCGGGAGACGTAAACGCCGCCGTCGTTGCCGTTGATGATGTGCCGGGAGTCGGCGGGATTGATCCACATGGCGTGGTGATCCGGATGCACCTCCCGGAAGGGCACCAGCACCCGCCAGGTCTTGCCACCGTCGTCGGAGACGCTGACCAGCGACCACAGGCTGTAAACGCGGTCGGGATTCTGCGGATCCACCCGCAGGTCGGCGTAGTAGAACGGCCGGTTGCCCACCGGCTGGTCCGCCGAGCCGGCGCGCTTCGTGAAGCTGCGGCCACCGTCGTCGGAGCGCAGCAGCAGGTGCTCGTCGCCGTCGGATTCGACGAAGGCGTAGACCACCGATGGATCCGACGCCGCCACCGCCAGACCGATGCGCCCCAGGGTGCCCTCCGGCAGGCCATCCTCGGGGGTGCGCCGGGTCCAATTCTCGCCACCGTCCACGGTCACCCACAGGCCGGAGCCGGGGCCGCCGGAGCGGAAGCTCCAGGGCCACCGGCGGTGGTCCCAGAGGGCGGCGAAGAGCTTGCGCGGATTGGTGGGGTCCATCACCAGGTCGGCGGCGCCGGTGGTGGCGTTGTCCGCCAGCACCTGAGTCCAGGTCTCGCCGCCGTCGACGGTCTTGTACACGCCGCGCTGGCCCCCCTCGCCCCAGGTCGGCCCCATGGCCGCCACGTAGGCGACGTCCGGATCGGTGGGATGGAGCACAATGCGATGGATGCGCTCGCTCTTCTCCAATCCCAGGTAGGTCCAGGTCTCGCCGCCGTCCATGGAGCGATAGACGCCGTTGCCCACGGAAGCGCTATTGCGCGGATTGCCCTCACCGGTGCCCACCCACACGACCTCCGGCGACGGCTGGAAGACCGCCACCGCGCCGATGGCGGCCACCGGCTGATCGTCGAAGAGGGGCTCGAAGGTCAGACCGTCGTCGACGGTCTTCCACACCCCGCCGGTGGCAGCGCCGACGAAGAAGGTCGAGGGATCGCTCTCCACCGCGTCCACCGCAGCGATGCGCCCGCTCATCACCGCCGGACCGATGGAGCGCGCCTCGAGCCCCGCCAGCAGCTGGGGATCGACGGCGGCGGCCCCGGGAACGGCAGAGAGCAGGAGGCAGACGAAAGAGCAGGCGACGAGGGCCGGGCGCACAATGTTCAGGGGACACCTCCGCGGAAGTGTTTTGCCGGTCAGCGACGAGGAAGCCAGCGGTTAGGAAGTCAGTGATTCGGAACCCTGCGAGGCAGACCGGATCTTACCAGGCGGCATCCGCCGAGAGCTCACCTCCCGCTCTCGACGTTGGCATCGCTTCGGGGACTTCCAGCAGCACACTCTCCCGAGCCCCGGTGCGAGTGTTCACCGGCTTGCCGGAACCGCCGGGTTGGACCCTCAGGAAACCGCCGCCGTGAACCTCCCCGAGGGCGAAGAGACCCCACACCGCCTCGTGCCAGGCCCAGCCCTCCTCGCCGTGTTGATAGACGAAAGGCTCGGAGGTCACCAGCTCCTGGACCACCCAATCGCCCTGGTCCAAGGCCTGATCCACCAGCTCGGCCCAGCGCTCCTCCGACGTCGAAGCCCCAAGGTGCATCGCCAGCCCCGCCAGCCCCTGCCCCTGTTTGAGTACCAGCCGCTGGCGGTGGCTCAGGGCCAGCTCCCGTAGCGGCGCCCGCTCTCCCCCGCTCTCCCCCGGGAGCTCGCTCGTCTCGTCCCGCAGACGACGGGTCCAGGGCACCGTGGCGTCCAGCAAGGCCTGCTCACCGGAGTCGAAGTGATGGCGATAGCGGGGATCGGAGAGCAAGGCGAGATTCCGCTTGTCGTCCAGAATCCAATACAGGGGACCGTTGAGGAAACGGATTTCGCCGCGGCGCAGGATGGGCACGATGCGCTCATCGAAGCGCACCGGATTCTGCTCCAACACCACGTGCACCGGCTCGCCGTGGAGCAGGAGATCCTCCCCCACCACCTCCAGGTCCCGGTAGAGGCCCACCACCAGAGCGCCGCGCAGGCCGGCTCCCTCCTGGTCGAGAATCCGCTGCAACACGGCCCCCATGTACTGCATCCCCGGCTCCACGGCGGCGGCATCGTAGTCCGGCGGCGCCAGCACGGCGATGCGCAGCACTTCGGTGTCGCGGCGGTAGTGGCGCCGGAAGACCCCCAAGACTTGCTGCAAAGCCAGGACGAAGGTGCTGGCACAGTCGGGCTGGAGACCGTGTTCGGCGACGAAGCGCTGGAAGATGGGCACCCGCTGGTAGCGCTGGGCGAGCAAGGCCATCTCCCAGCCGCCGAGGTTGGCCCCCAGGTTGACCTCCAGACAGCGCAGCCCCTGGTCGGTGAGCAGGTAGTCGCCGCGGGCGAAGAAATTCTCGACGCCGGCTCCGCCCTCGAACGCCGCCGCGATGATCTCCTGCTGCGCCGGGGACAGACCGTAGAAATCCGCCATGCGGCCCACGTCCCCGCCGAAAATGCGCTGCGGCAGGCTCTTGATCAACGAGCAGAGCCCGAGATTGGCCTGCGCCAGGGCGGCCAGCCGCGGCGCTGCCACCAAGGTCGGCCAGGGCTGCAGAGGATAGGGATAGATGGGATCGGGGTCTTCCCGCAGCCCTTCGAAGGCATCGGCGCGAAAGCATTCGGGGTGGTCGGCGGCGAAGCCCAGAAGGGCCTCGGCGGCGGCGGAAAGACGACGGTGGCGCTCCAGCGCAACCGCCGGCACGGAAGGTACGGCGTTCGAAACGTCCATGGCCGGCTCCTCATCCAAGATCAGATCTGCGCCGCAGATCGGCGCAGGAAAAATATCCGGGCCCCTCCCCGAGATCCGAGGAATATCCCCGTGCTCTCGGCGCAGGCCCGCGGTCGGCGACGAGCCGACTCAAGTGCGCATTAGGCTATCAGTGCATGACGCCGGGATAGACGAGACGGGAGTCGTACTTCTTGCGCGCGAAATACGTGACTCCCTGGGATCCGAAGTTGTAGAAGCCTGTCTTGTCCTCGAGGTCGAAGCCGGTGAGGTTGAGCAGCCAGCGCATCTGGCGTGGCGTGTAGACGATGGTGTGGTACTCGCATTCGACCCAGCGCACCGGCGGAATGTAGGCGATGAGCACTCCCTCGGGGGCCAGCAGGCGATTGATGTTGCGCAGCCCCGCCAGGGGGTTCTCCAGATGCTCCAGGGAGTCGAAGGCGATGGCGGCGTCGAATCGCTGCCCCCGCAGCGGGGCGCTTTCGAAATCCGCCTGGATATCCATCAGATGGACCTCCGGATGGTCCGCCCGCTCCACCTCCTCGGGGTTGATGGTGATCCCCGCCAGGGTGAAACCGTGCTCCTCCAGACGCCGGAGGGTGCGGCCACAGCCGCAGCCGACGTCGAGGATCCGCTCAACGCCATTCTCTTGCAGCCAGCCCACCGCCCGCGCCTCGTCGACGTGGCGAAAGGCCCGCAGATCCGAGGTCACCTCTCCCCGGTGGGGATCGCCGATGGTGTCGACCAGCCGCGAGGGCAATTCCGGCACCGGCCGGCGGCGCCAATAGGGATGAGTCCAACGCTGGACCAGGGGATGACCTCGCAGGCGCCGCCACAGGCGCCCCAGAAGGCCGGTATGGTTGGAACGGCGCTGGACTGCAGCCTGAGCCGAAACCTTGACGGGGGGCTGGGGCTTGGTCTCGCTCATGGGGAAGAGTACGGCTGGGAAGGAGGGGAGTTCCCGGCCGCTGCCGGCGGCAGCAGATCGTCCAGGCCGGCGCCCCGCAGCGCCCGCTCCACCTCGTCGTAGTTGGCGATGAAATCCTCTAGCCGCCGGGGGCTGGAGGGGACCAAGGAGGTGCTCACCGGCACCGGTTCCAGATCGAGCCACTGGAAGACCCGGCGAGCCGTGGCCTGCTGAAGCTCGAAGGTCTTGAGGTGATCCTCGTAGAAGAGCTCGAGGCGCGGCAGATCTCCCAACGCCGCAAGCTCCTCCTGCTGGCGGCGGGCGCTGAAGTCGAGACGCTGGAGCAATGCGGGAACGTCGATCTGCACCGCCTGCGGCCGCCGGCCGTCGCCCTGGCGATGATGCCAGTGCTTGCGCTGCTGGGAGGCCATTACCGACACCGCCTGGCGCAGGCGATCCCGGCGACGCAGGTGCAGAATCCGCCAGCCGTCCCGGTGCAGCCGGTGCAGGAAGCTCTCCCCGCTCGCCCCTCGTCGCCGACGGGAGCAACGGAGCATGTGGTGGGTCAGCAGCTTGAAGCCGTAAACCGGCGACTCCGCCAGGGCTGATCGAAGGTTGGCGTAGCGCAACGGCCGAATCAGCGGCAGGTCGAGGATCTCGGCATCGCAGCGCAGCCGCGGATGGTTGTCCAGAAGCTCCACCAGCAGCTCGCTCCCCACCCGGCCGACGCCGTAGATGACGAAGCGCACCGCCGCCGGCGGTCTCCGGCGCCGGCCAGGCTGCAGGGAGTAGCGAAGCCCCAGGCCCAGCTCCTCCCCCAACCGGCGCACCCGCTTGCCATAAAACCAGATCCAGTCCGCCACCGACCGGCGGCGCCGGGGAGGCGCCGGGGGCGGGTTCGAGCTCGAAGCCAAGGTGGTCTCTCCAAACATCCCCGGGCTCTCAGCGGAGTCGGGGACAAATCATTCGACAAAAAACACAGATCCGGACAGGTCCGGCTCGTGGACTCGCTCCAGCCGGCGAGCCCCCCACGGTCTCCCCCTCGCCAGCCTCACCGGAATCCAGCGCTGCAGCATCTTCGGGCTGCCTTGGGAATTGTAACGCCTTCTCCCCTGGCTCCTCCCGGCCCTCGCCAGCTGGACCACTCCCAGCTGGACCACTCCCAGCCCGCTTCGAACCAGATGGTATAGTCGCGCTTCCTTCCGAGGCGCGTACTCCAACCGCAGTTTCTTCGAAGATGAAGCTCCTCAAGCCCAACCCTCATCACTCCCTTCAGCACCCGATTCAAAGCCCAGCTCACCGCTGGCTGGTCTCGCTGTTGCTGAGCCTCAGCCTCATCGGCACCGAGCTTGCCGCCGAGCCCATGGCTCCCAGCTCGGTGAGCAGCGCCCACAAGGAGACGCCATCGGGGGAGAGCGCCCCGGGGGAGAGCAGCCCCGGCGAAGCCAGTGGCAGTGCTGACGGCTCGTCCTCCCAAGGGCCGTCCTCTCAAGACCCGGCCTCGCAGGTCGTCGAGGACGAGATCACCGTCAGCGGTGGCCGGCCCGCCGGTAGTCAGGCTCCCGCTTCCTCCGCCGCCACCGCCCTCCAGGTCGGCCCGGCGGAGGTTGCCCCACCGACGGTGGCGGAGCTGGTTTCCCGCACCCCCGGCGTGTCCCAGAACGGCCAGGGGGGCCTGTTCCAGGTCTTCTCCATCCGCGGCATCTCCCGCCAGCGGGTGCAGACCCGCCTCGACGGCGCCCGCCTGACCAGCGAACGCCGCGCCGGCGTCTCCGCCTCCTTCGTCGACGCCCAGCTGCTGGATTCCATCGACATCCTGCGCGGACCGTCCTCCAGCTTCTACGGCTCCGGAGCCCTCGGCGGGCTGGTGCAACTCTTCCCCCGACGCTTCCAGGGCACCCAGGTGACCACCGGCTACGACTCCCAGGGCGACGAGCGCTACGCCGCCGTCGGCTGGGGCAACCGAGAGACCGGCTGGTCCTTGGGGCTGGCCCACCGGGAGGCCGACGACGACGAAACCGCCGACGGCGAGCGCCGCTTCTCCGCCTTCTCCCAGACCTCCGCGGTGCTGCGCAAGGATTGGGGCAACGGCGAGCGCATCCACTCCCTGCTGGTGGTGCCCACCTTCGGCGAGGACATCGGCAAGGCCAACACCGACTTCCCGGAGCGCGCCACCACCTATCCCCGGGAGCGTCACCTGGTGGTGCGCTATCGCCAGGAAGTGCAGGACCGCTGGAGCCTGGAAGCCTACGTCCACCCCCAGGATCTGCAATCCCGCACCGTGACGCTCGATCAAGGCCAGCTGTCGGCGGACAATCTGGTGGAGAACGAGAGCTTCGACCTCGGCGGACGCTGGCAGCGGCCTTGGCACAGGGGCTCCCTGGAAGGGCGCTACGGCGTCGAGTATTTCGGCCGCCGCGGAGTCAGCGCCACCGAGCGCGAATTCTCCTTCGCAGCACCGACCCCCGGTCTGCCCACGCCGGTTCCAGTACTAGAGACCGTCAGCCGCACCCTCGACGACGGCTCCGTGGACGAAGCTGCGGCCCACGGCTCCGCCGCCTGGAGCTGGGGTCCGGCGCAGCTCGAAGCCGGCGCCCGCTACACCTGGATCCGCCAGGACAACCGCGGCGCCGAGGCCCTGGAGGACACCGCCTGGAGCGGCTTCCTCGGCGCCGTGATCCCTCTGGCCCCGGGCTTCGAAGCGGTGGCCAACGTCGGCACCGGCCTACGCTTCCCGAGCCTCTCGGAACGCTTCTTCTCCGGCACCACCGGCCGCGGCACCATCACCGCCAACCCCGACCTGAAGCCGGAGCGCTCCCTGAGCTTCGACGCCGGCCTGCGCCACTACGGTCACAACACCTTCTTCGCCGTCTACGGCTTCCGCACCGAGATCGACGACTACATCGAGCGGGTGGAGATCCGTCCCGACGAGCTGGGCTTCGTCAACCTCCTCTCCGGCACCATCGAGGGCCTCGAGGTGGAAGTCATCCACACCGTCTCCCGCCACCTGCGCCTCCAGGCCAGCGCCCACACCATGCGCGGCCGCTCCGGCACCGGCGAGGCGCTGGAAGACATCCCTCCCGACCGCATCGAGGCCGGAGCCCTCTGGGACCGCGGTCGCTGGCGCTTGGAAGGGCTGTGGCAGCATCGCTTCGAAAAGGACGATCCGGGCAGCGGCGAGCGCGCCCGGGGCGCCGCCGACGTCGTCTCCGCCTCCCTCGGCTACCGTCTCACCGACGACCTCACCCTCACCCTCCGCGGCGACAACCTCCTCGACGAGGCCTACTTCGCCACCGCCGACCGCAAGGACGTCCCGGCACCGGGGCGGTCCGTTGGGTTGGCGTTGGGGTGGCGGGCGCGGTGAGCGCACCGGGGGCAGGCACAAGACCTGCCCCTACAGAATAGATAGACCGTCAACAACCCGGACCAAGCCGGCAATGGCTCCCCTCGTGGTCGCCCGCGACAAGAACCACCAGAATCAACCCGGTAGGGGCGACCCTCGTGGTCGCCCGCGGTAAAGGCCCACGAGCACCGAGGGCAGGCACAAGACCTGCCCCTACACAGTAGACCTAGGCTGCATTTCGTCCGACCTCGTTCCACGGTCCACCCCGCCCGCACTGTTTTCATCTTCGCTGGCTTCATCCTCGCGGAGAATTCGAAGAAGCCTCTCCGACTGCTAGACTGCCTTCGCTTTCCACCAACCCGCCTCCGGCTGGTGTCTCGACTCAAAAACCCGCCGGCGGCTCAGCCCCGAGGTACTGCCGTGCGTCATCGCCTCCGTCCCCGTTCTCGCCGTCCCCTTCCCCATCTCCGCTCCTGGACCGGCCTGGCACTGCTGGCGCTGCTCTTGGTGCTGGCGCTGAGCCCCGGCGAGGCCTTCGCCAAGGCCAAGAAGAGCTCCAAGAACGCCGAGAGCGCCCAGCCGGCGGTGGACGAGAGTTGGTTCGGGTCGCTGGAGTGGCGCGAGGTGGGGCCGTATCGGGGCGGGCGCTCGGCGGCGGTGGCGGGGATTCCGGGGGATCGGGACACCTACTACTTCGGCGCCACTGGCGGCGGCGTGTGGAAGACCACCGACGGCGGGGCGCATTGGGAACCCATCTCCGACGGCTACTTCGGCGGCTCCATCGGCGCCGTGGCGGTGTCCGAGTGGGATCCCAACGTGATCTACGTCGGCGGCGGCGAGAAGACGGTGCGGGGCAACGTCTCCCACGGCGACGGGGTGTGGAAGTCCACCGACGCCGGCAAG
>JAXHTF010000086.1 GCA_034211275.1 Acidobacteriota bacterium | reverse complement strand
AGCCAGCCGACGGTGCGGGAGACGTCGACACCGTCGAAGAGCTCTTCGCGACCGTGGCCTTCCAACGCCACCGGCAGAGCCGAAGCCCCGGTTTTGGAGGCCCCGGTCTTGGAGGCCCCGATGTGGGAACCGAAGGCCAGGGCCAAGGCGGTGAGTAGTACCTCCTGCACCCGCGTGCCGTAGGCCTCGTGGATCTCCTGCAGCAGAGCCCGGGTGGTCTCCTCCTCCAGCTCCACCTCCACCGCCTCGGCACTGCCGACCAAAGCCGGCGGAGACCCATCCGCCACCACGCTGCCGGAGCCCGCCCCGTGCATCGAGCGCCAATGCTCCAGCTCCTGGTCCAGGGCACCGGAGGCGGCATGCTCCTCCAGGGCCTCGGCCCAGCGACGCAGGGACGAGGTCTTGGGCGGTAGCAGCGGCGACCGATCCGCCTGAACGGCGCGGTAGGCGGTCTGCAGATCCTCCAACAGAATCCTCCACGAAACTCCGTCTACCACCAGATGATGCAGCACCAGCAGCAGACGTTCTTCCCCTCCAGCTTCGAGGCGGAAAGATACCGCGCGGGCCACCGGGCCGCCAGCCAGGTCCAGGGTAGTTTGCAGCCCGGCGGCAGCGGCCTCCAGAGCGGGGCGGCGGGCCGCGGACGGGAGCCTCGAGAGGTCCACCACGGAGAGCGGGAACGACTCGGCGGCAGAGCTCGCCGGTGCGTGTTCCTGCTGATCGATCACCCCCTCGCCGGAGTCGGTCTCGACGAGCTGCGGGAAGCGCAGCCGCAGGGCATCGTGGTGCTCCGCCAGCAGCTCCAGGGAGCGCTCCAAGGCCCGCGGCCGGAGGGCTTCCACCGGCTCCAGCAGCAGCGGCATGGTGAAGTGATGGCGGTCCAGGGTCACCCGCTGGAAGAAGCGGCGCTGGATGGGCACCAGCGGCGCCGGCCCTTCCACCGGCCCTTGGTCCGACTCCAGGTGCGGCGCGCTCTCCGCCACCTCCGCCAGACGCTGAATGGTCTGGTGCTCGAAGATCTGCTTGGCGCTGATGCGCAGCCCCGCCTGCTGGGCCCGGGCCACCACCTGGATGCTCAGGATGGAGTCGCCGCCGAGCTCGAAGAAGCTCTCCTCCACGCCCACCTCCGGCAGCCCCAACACCTCCGCCCAGACCCGCGCCAAAATCTCCTCCCGCACGCCCTGGGGCGCCACGTGGGGCTCGTCGCTGCCGCGCACCGCCTCCGGCGCCGGCAGTGCCTTGCGGTCCACCTTGCCGGTGGGGGATAGGGGCAGCTGGTCGAGGAAGACAAAGGCCGACGGCACCATGTACTCCGCCAGGGTCGTCTCCAGGTGTTTGCGCAGCTCGGCGGCGGTGGGCTCTTCCAGGTCTTCCTCGTCTCCAGGCTCCGGCACCACGTAGGCCACCAGCCGGCGGTCGCCGCTCTCTTCCTGGCGCGCCAGCACCACCGTCTCCGCCACCCGCGGATGCTCCCGCAGGGTGGTCTCGATCTCCCCCAGCTCGATGCGGAAGCCCCGCACCTTGACCTGGTGGTCGGCGCGGCCGAGGAATTCCAGATTGCCGCCGGGCAGCCAGCGGCCGAGATCGCCGGTGCGGTAGTGGCGCTCGCCGTCCAGCGTGATGAAGCGCTCGTCGGTGAGCTCCGGCCGGTTCCAGTAGCCGCGGGTGACCCCGGGACCGCCAATGTGGATCTCCCCGGGGATGCCCAGAGGCACCGGATGACGAGCATCGTCCAGCACCCGCAGCACGACGTCCGGCAGCGGCCGGCCGAGGAGACCGCGGACGCCGTCGCCGGAGCGCGGCACCGCATAGGAGCTACAGATGATGGTGCCCTCGGTGGGACCGTAGAGCACCTCCAGCCGCGCCTGGGGGAAGACCTCGGCGGTCTCCCGCAGCAGATCCGCGGGAACGAAATCGCCGCCCAGGAAGATGCGCCGAACGCCGGGGAAGCGGCGCTCCGGCTCTTCTCCCGCCCCGTCCTCTTGGAGCCGCGTCTGGGCCACCAGCTGGCGCATCAGCGCCGGCACCGAATGCACCAAGGTCACCCGCTCCATGGCCTCCACCAGGGGTTCCATGGCGAGGATCTGGTCGTGGGTGACCAATTCCACCGAACCGCCGGCGGTGAGCGGACCCCAGGACTCGAAGAGGGAGATGTCGAAGGAGTAGGCCGCGGCGTAGAGCATGCGGTCGCCGGGGCGGAAGGCGAAGCGCCGGTGGCTGGCGTCCAGAGTGTGAGCCAGGTTGCGATGCTCCACCGCCACCGCCTTGGGGTGGCCAGTGGTGCCGGAGGTGTAGATCAGGTAGGCCAGATGATCGCCGGCGACGGCGATGTCCGGCGGCTCCGCGGGCTGCCCCGCCAAGGCTTGCTGACTCCAGCTCTCGCCTTCGGAACCGTCCAAGAGAATCGTCTCGGCCTCCGCCGGCAGCCGCTCCACCAACGCCGAGCGGGTGAGCACCAGCTTCGGAGAGCTGTCCTGATGCATGAAGGCCAGGCGCTCCTCCGGATAGCTGGGATCCAGCGGCAGGAAGGCGCCGCCGGCCTTCCAGATGGCCAGCGTGGCCACCAACATCTCCGGGCCACGCTCGACGCACAGGCCCACCGGGGCCTCGGGCTCCACCCCTTCCGCCAAGAGACGGTGAGCCAGGCGGTTGGCCCAGGTCTCCAAGGCCTCGAAGGTGAGCTCTCCCCATCCCCCTCCGGCGACTTCATCCCGCGGGAAATACACCGCCACCGCCTCCGGAAGCTCCTGGGCGCGGCGGCGGAAGAGCTGGTGCACGAGAGCCGGAGGCCCGGCGGCCCGGCGGATCTCGGTGCTGGTGTCGGTCCACTCCACCGCCAGCTGCTGGGCCTCCGCCGCCGACAACAGAGGAATCTCCGCCAGCCGCCGCCGGGGCGACGCCAGGGCCCCCGCCAGCAAACGTTCCAAATGCCCCAGCAGCCGCAGGCCGGTGCTCTCGTCGAAGAGATCGCTGTTGTAGCCCAGCCAGGCATCCCAGCCCTCGCCGCGGCGCTCGAGGGTGAGCATGAGATCGAATTTGGCGCTGTCGTTGTGCAGCTCCAGGGCCCGGCTTTCCAAGCCCTCCAGCTCCAGATCCCCCAGCCCACCGGCACCGGCGGCGGCGGTACCGAGGACGGTAAACATCACCTGGAAGAGGGGCGAGTGGCTGAGGCTGCGGTCCGGCGCCAGCTCGTCCACCAGCCGCTCGAAGGGCAGATCCTGGTGCGAGAAGGCGTCCAAGGTCACCGAGCGCACGCGCTCCAGGAGCTCCTCCAGGGTGGGATGGCCGGAAACGTCGGTGCGCAGCACCAGGGTGTTGACAAAGAAGCCGATGAGGCCTTCGATCTGCTCCCGGTCGCGGTTGGCGCTGGGGGTACCGACGGCGATGTCGTCCTGCCGCGACATGCGCTGCAGCAGCGCCGCGAAGACCGCCAGCAGAACCATGAAGCGGGTGGCGTCGTGGCCCTGGGCGACGGAGTCCAGGGCGGCGGTGGAGGCAGGATCGAGAGCCTTGCGCCGCAGCTCGCCGCGCCAGGTCTGCACCGCCGGCCGCGGGCGGTCGGTGGGCAGCTGGAGCACCTCGACACCGGCCAGGCGGTGGCGCCAATGATCCACCTCCGCCTCCAGCACCTCGCCCTGGAGCCAGCCCCGCTGCCACAGCGCATAGTCGTGGTATTGCACCGGCAGCGGCGCCAGGGGGGACGCATCTCCGGCACGGAAGGCGCGATAGAGGGCGCCCAGCTCGCGGAAGAAGACCCCCACGGACCAGCCGTCGCCGGCGATGTGGTGGAGGTTGAGAATGAGCAAGTGGCGCTCCTCCGCCACCCGCACCAATTGCACCCGCAGCACCGGCCCTTGGGCCAGGTCGAAGGGCCGGCGGGCCTCCTCCTGTGCCAGCTCGAGGGCCCGGGCTTCCGCCGCCGCCGGTTCCAAATCCTGCAGATCGATCTGCTCCAGCACCGCCCCGGATTTGGCACCGGCGCCCTGGAGCTCCGGTGGCCGCTGTACCGGCTTGCCGTCCACCGCCCCATAGACGGTGCCCAGAGCCTGGTGACGGGAGCGGATCTCCTCCAGCGCCCGCTCCAGCACCGCGGCGTCCAGCTCGCCGTCGAGCCAGTAGGCGGCGGGGATGTTGTAGGAGGGGTTGTCCGGCTCCAGCTGATCGAAGAACCACAGCCGCTCCTGGGCATAGGAGAGGGGGTAACCGGTCTCCGGGAGGGGGCCGCGGTGGCGCTCCAGGGGCGGCGCGGCGGCAGCTCCACTGGCCTCCGCATTGGCCTCCGTCCCCGCCTCGGTCACCGCCGCCGCCAGCTGCGCCACCGTCGGATGCTCGAAGAGAGTGCGCAGGGGCAGATTCACCTCCAGCAGTCCGCGCACCGCCGCCACCACCTGGGCCGCCAGCAGCGAGTGGCCGCCGAGGGAGAAGAAGTTGTCGTGGACTCCCACCCGAGGCACCGAGAGGAGGCGGCTCCAAAGCTCCGCCAGGGTCTCCTCCACCGGCGTCCGGGGCGCCACGAACTCGCTCTCCGCCACCGCAGCCCCGGGCTCCATGGTGGCCAGGGTCTTGCGGTCGATCTTGCCGTTGGGCAGCTGGGGCAGGCTCTCCAAGAGCACGATGGCGGCGGGCACCATGTAGTCCGGCAGGGCGTGGGCGAGGCGCTCCCGCAGCGCCGCGCCGGTGACTTCTTGGGTCCCTTCCTCCAAGCCGACGTAGGCCACCAGCCGCTGATCCACCGCCGGCTGGCCGTGGGTCATCACCACCGCCTCGCCGACGCCGGGGCAGGCCAGCAGTGCCGCCTCGATCTCCCCCAGCTCGATGCGGAAGCCCCGCACCTTGACCTGATGGTCGATGCGGCCGAGGAATTCCAGCTCGCCGTCGGCGCGCCAGCGCACCAGGTCGCCGGTGCGGTAGAGGCGTCCGCCCCCAGTGTAGGAGGAACCGGCGCGGAAGGAGTCGGGGATGAAGCGCTCGGCGGTGAGCTCCGGCCGCCCCAGATAGCCCCGGGCCACCCCGGCGCCGCCCAGGAAGAGCTCCCCGGGAACCCCCGCCGGCACCGGCCGGTGCCGCGCATCGAGAACGTAGGCCCGGGAGCCCGCCACCGGCCGGCCGATGGGCGGCACCGCCTCGCCGGCGCGCTGCAGGGCCCAGGTGGAGTAGGTGGTGTCCTCCGACGGTCCGTAGAGGTTGTAGACCCGCTGCACCCCGGCGTCGTAGAGCCGCTGCACCAGCGAGCGCTGCAGCGGCTCGCCGGCTAGGTTGACGGTGCGCACCGACGGCGGCACCGCCCCCAGCCGCAGCAGCTCGGTGATGGCGGAGGGCACGGTGTTGATCAGCGTCACCCGGTCGCGGTGAGGACTGGAAGCGAAGGCCAGAGCGTCGGGCACCAACACCACCGTGCCGCCGGCGGCCAGGGGCACGAAGAGCTCGAAGACCGAGAGGTCGAAGCACACCGAAGTAGCGGCGAGGGAGGAGCGCAGCTCGTCGGCACCGAAGAGGCCCCGAGCCCAGGCCACCATGGCCGCCGCCTGGCGGTGCTCGATGGCCACGCCCTTGGGCCGGCCGGTGGAGCCGGAGGTGTAGATCAAATAAGCCAGGTGGCGCTCGTCCGGTTCCTCGCCAGGCCCGGCGGCGGGCCTCGTAACCGCGTCCTCGGCCTCCTCCGCCACGCTCTCGTCCAGGGAGAGCAGACGGCAGCTCGCCGGCAGCTCGGGGAAGAGATGGCGCAGGGACTCGCGGGTGATCAATACCGCCGACCGGGAGTCCTCGAGCATGAAGCTCAGGCGCTGCTCCGGGTAGGCCGGGTCCAGGGGCACGTAGGCGCCCCCCGCCCGCAGCACGCCGAGGATCGAGGCCACCAGCGCCGCGGTGCGCTCCAGGCACACTCCCACCCGCACTTCCGGTCCCACCCCGAGAGCCCGCAGGCGGCGGGCCAGGGTGTCGGCGTAGCGGGTCAGCTGGCGATAGCTCAGCTCCTCGTCCCCCGCCATCAGGGCGATCCCCTCGGGACGCTCCGCGGCGCGGGCGAAGACCAGCTCGTCCAAACGCCGGGGGCCGGCGGCCACCGCCTCGGTGCCGGCCCACTCCTCCAGCAGCTGCTCGCTCTCCGCCGCGGTGAGCAGGGGCAGCTCGTCCCAGCGCCGCTGGGGCTCCGCCACCGCCGCCGTCAGCAGCGCCTCCAGATGCCCCGCCATGCGCGCCATGCGGTCCCGGTCGAAGAGCTCGCGGCTATATTCGATGCGCCCCTCCAAACCTTCCGCACCGCGGTGGAGCGCCAGGGAGAGGTCGAATTTCGACGTGCCGGTATCCGGCTCCTGCACCGAAACTTCCAACCCCGGCAGCTGCAGCTCCCCCGCCGCCGCCGGCTGGAGCATGAACATCACCTGGAAGAGGGGGCTGTGGCTGAGGTCGCGATCCGGCTGCAGCTCGTCCACCAGCCGCTCGAAGGGCAGCTCCTGGTGGGCGAAGGCGTCGACGCACACCCGGCGCACCCGGCGCAGCAGCTCCTCGAAGCTGGGAGCGGCGTCTTCGGCCTCCAGCTCGGCGCGCAGCACCAGGGTGTTGACGAAGAGGCCGATGAGGCCCTCCACCTCGGTGCGCCCGCGCCCCGCCACCGGCGTGCCGACGGCGAAGTCCCGTTGGCCGCTGTAGCGCGCCAGCAGTACCTGGAAGGCGGTGAGGAGGGTCATGAAGAGGGTGACGCCGGACTTGCGGCCCAGCTCCTCCAGACGCTCCACCAGATCCCCCGGCAGGCTCACCGGCAGGTACGCGCCGCGTTGCACGCCGCCGGCGGGGCGGGGGCGGTCGGCGGGCAGATCCAGCGCCTCCAGCCCCGCCAGCTGGCGCCGCCAATAGGCCATGGGGGCGTCCATAGCGGCGCTCTCGACGAGCTCCTGATGCCACACGGCGTAGTCCGCGTATTGCACCGGCAACGGCGCCAGGGGCGACGGCTCGCCGGCCTGGAAGGCGGCGTAGAGGGCTGCCAGCTCGCGGTTCAGGATGCCCACGGACCAGCCGTCGGAGACGATGTGATGGAGGTTGACCAGGGCGCGGTGGTGATCCTCGGCCCCTTCCGTGGCGGGCAGCCTCAGCAACACCGTGCGCAGCAGCGGGCCGCGGCGAAGATCGAAGGGCCGGCGGGCAGACTGGAGCTCCAGCCGCCCGGCGAGGGAAGCGGCGGCGGCTTCCTGCAGACGGCTCAGGTCCACCAGCGGGACGCGGCGCTGGGCTTTCTCCGGGTCGTGGCTGCGCACCACCTGTACCGGCAGGCCTTTCTCCTCCCGGAAGACCGTGCGCAGAGCCTCGTGGCGGCCGGCGATGGTGGCCAGGGCGGCGGTGAAGGATTCCAGGTCCAGCGAACCCCGCAGGCTGACGGAGGCCGGCAGATGGTAGGAGGCACCGCCGGGGTCGAGGCTCTCCAGCAGCCACATGCGGCGCTGCGCCGGCGACACCGGCATCGCCGCCTGCCGCGGCACCGGAACCAGCGGCGGACCGGCGGCGGAGGCCCTGGCGGTGCTCTTGTCCAGCCGCTGGGCAAGCTCCGCCACGGTGGTGGCCTCGAAGACCACCGGCAGCTCCAGCTCCACCTCCAGAGCGTCCCGCACCCGCGCCACCATGCGCGCCGCCAGCAGCGAATGGCCGCCGAGGTCGAAGAAGTCATCGTGAACTCCTACCGTCCGACCGCCCAGCAGCTCGGACCACAGGTCCACCAGAATCTCTTCCACCGGCGTCCGCGGCGCCACCGGCTCCCGGGCCGTCTCGTCGGCGCCGTCCAGAGGCCGCGCCGCCAGGCCCTTGCGGTCTACCTTGCCGTTGGGCAGCATCGGCAACTCCGCCAGCGGCACCAGGTGGTGGGGCACCATGTGGGACGGCAGCCGGCTCTTGAGATGCTTCCTCAGAGCCTCAGCGCTGGTCTCCACCCCCTCCTTCGGTACCAGGAAAGCCACTAGCTCGGCGCCGCCGGCACCGCTGCGGGTGACCACCGCCACGTCCTTGACGCCGGCATGCTGCTCCAGCGCCGCCTCGATCTCTCCCAGCTCGATGCGGAAGCCCCGCACCTTGACCTGGTGATCCAGGCGGCCCAAGAAGTCCAGCTGGCCGTCCGGCCGCCAGCGGGCCAGATCGCCGGTGCGGTAGAGGCGGGCGCCGCCGGCGCGGGAGAAGGGATCCGGCACGAAGCCCTGGGCGGTGAGGGCCGGGCGCCCCAGATAGCCCCGGGCCAGGCCCTCGCCCCCCAGGTAGAGCTCGCCGGGGACCCCCACCGGCACCGCCTCGCCGCCGCGGTCCAGCAGGTAGGCACGGGTGTTGTCCACCGGCCGGCCGATGGACGGCGCCGTGGTCTCCTCCGGCGACTGCTCGCCGATGGTGGAATAGGTGGTGTCCTCGGAGGGACCGTAGAGGTCCAGCACCCGCTTCACGCCGGCGGCGAAGAGGGCGTCGGTGAGGCTGCGGCTGAGGGGCTCACCGGCCAGGTTGACGGTGCGCACCGACTCCGGCAACCCCTCCAGCCGCAGCAACTCGGTCATCGCCGAGGGTACGGTGTTGACCAAGGTGACGTCCTTGCGCCGGGGATGCTGGGCCAGCTCCAGGGCGTCCTGGGCGAGGATCACCCGGCCGCCCCAGGCGAGGGTGACGAAGAGCTCGTAGATGGACAGGTCGAAGCACACCGAGGTGGCCGCCAGCACCCCCGCCAGCTCGCCGTCGGAGAAGCGGCGGCGGCCCCAATGGGCGAGGGCGGCGGCGCTGCGATGCTCGATGGCGACGCCCTTGGGGCGGCCGGTGGAGCCGGAGGTGTAGATCAAATACGCCAGGTTGCCGGGGCCGGAGCATAGAGAGACCGGCCCGTCCGGCGGTCCTGCCGAGGCCCCATCCGGCTCCTCCTCGGAGCTTCCGAGGCGATCGAGGAGCACCACCTCCAGCGCCCGGCCTTTCGAGCCGGATTTGGCGCCGGATTTGCCGTCGGCGGCCAAGAGATCGGTGAACAGCCCGCGGCAGCTCTCCTCCGTCAGCAGCACGGCGGCGGCGGAATCTTCGAGCATGAAGGCCAGCCGTGGCTTCGGATAGGCGGGATCCAAAGGCACGTAGGCGCCGCCAGCGGCCAGGACGCCGAGGATCGCCACCACCAGATCCGGCCCGCGCTCCAGGCACACTCCGGCGCGCACTTCCGGCCCGATGCCCAGGGCCTGCAGCCGCCGGCCCAGGGTCCGCGCCCGGGCGCTGAGCTCGCCATAGGAGTAGACACCGTCGCGCCAGGCCAGCGCCTCGGCGTCCGGGGTGCGCCGAGCCTGCGCCTCCACCAGCCCCCACAAATGCCGGCCGGCGAGGCTGTCCTGGCCGGGAGCGTGGTGAGCGGTGTCGTTCCACTGGTGCAGGATCTGCTCTCCCTCGGCGGCGGTGAGCAGCGGCAGGCGGCGGATCTCCGCGTCGGGATCGGCCACGGCGGAGCGCAGAAGCTGCTCGAAATGCCCCGTCAACCGCTCCATGCGGGCATCGTCGAAGAGCTCCTGGGAATACTCCAGCCGCCCCTCCAGCCTTCCATCTCCACCAGAACCAGTCCGCTCCAGGAAGAGCGTGAGGTCGAACTTCGAGGTCCGGGTGTCCACCGGCTCCAGCGACGCCTCCAGCCCCGGCAACGGTGCCGCCTCGCCGCCAGCGTTCTGCAGCACGAACATCACCTGGAAGAGGGGACTGTGGCTGCGGTCCCGCTGCGGCGACAGCTCCTCTACCAGCCGTTCGAAGGGCAGATGCTGGTGAGCATAGGCCCCCAGGCTCACCGACCGCACCCGCCCCAGCAGATCCAGGAAGGTGGGCTGGCGGGAGAGGTCCAGCCGCAGCACCAGGGTGTTGACGAAGAATCCGATGAGGTCCTCCACCGCCCGCTGGTCGCGGTTGGCGATGGGGGTACCGACGGTGAAGTCGTCCTGGCCGGAGTAGCGGGAGAGCAGGGTGGCGAAGACCGCCAGCAGGGTCATGAAGGGCGTCGCACCGGCGCGGCGGGAAAGCTCCTCCACCGCCAGGGTCAGCTCGCCGTCGAGAACGAAGGGCAGTGTCCGGCCGCGGTAGCTCTGGACCGCCGGCCGCGGATAATCCGTCGGCAAGTCGAGGACCGGAGGCCTGCTACCGGTCTTCGCGCTACCGAGGGCGGAGCGCCAATACTCCAGCTGCCCCTCCAGGGCGCCGTCTTCCAGCCAGCGGCGCTGCCATACGGCGTAGTCCCGGTAGGTGACGGCGAGCTCCGCCGGCGGCGCCGCAGAAGCTTCGCCCACGAGAGGACCCGTGCGGGAGCCGTAGAAGGAAGCCAGCTCCCGCTGCAGCACTCCTACGGACCAACCATCGGCGATGATGTGGTGCAGGGTCACCAAGGCCACGTGGTGCTCGCCGCCGAGGATCAGCAGCGCCGCCCGGAAGAGCGGACCGGCCTCGAGATCGAAGAGCCGCCGCGCCTCCCGCTGAGCCAAGCGCCGCGCCTCCCGCTGAGCCGCCACCGCGCCGCCGACGCTTGCCAGCCCCGAGAGATCGATGGCCGGCAGCGGCACCGGCTGCGGCCGGTCCGCCGGCGCCGGCGGATGCACCACCTGCAACGGCTCGCCGCCCTCCTCGCTGAAGGTCGTCCGGAGACTCTCCTGCCGCGCCACCAGGTCCCCCAGGGCCAGGGCGAAGGCCCGGCGGTCCAGGGTGCCGCGGAAGTGCACCGCCGCCGGCAGGTTGTAGGAGGGGTTCCCCGCCTCCAGGCGATCGAGCAACCACAGACGGTTCTGGGCGAAGGAGAGGGGACCGCTACTTGCTTCGCCGCCCTCCGCGGGCCCCGAAACCGCCAGCCCGGGAACCAACGGCGGCGGCACCACCGCGCCGCCGCCCCCATCCATCGACTCCGCCAGCAACTCCGCCAGCTGCGCCACCGTGGAGCGCTCGAAGAGCTCCGCCAGGGGCAGCTCGACGGAAAACGCCTCGCGCACCCGGGAGACCACCCGGGTGGCCATCAGCGAGTGGCCGCCAAGCTCGAAGAAATCGTCGTCGATGCTCACCCGGGGCACGGAGAGGACATCCGCCCAGATCTCCGCCAGCAGCTCCTCCACCGGCGTCCGGGGCGCCCGGCCGCCCGCTTCGGGGGCCATTTCCGGCAGCTGCGCCAACAGCGCCTTGCGATCGACCTTGCCGTTGGCGGTGAGGGGAATAGCCGGCACCACCGCCAGCGCCGCCGGCACCATGTAGGCGGGCAGCCGGCGTTCGAGATGGGCGCGCAGCTCGGAGATCTCAGGCTCGACGGCTTGCTCCGACGGCTCGTCCGCCAGAATTGCGAAGGCCACCAGGCGCTTCTTCTCCCCGGGCTCGTCGCTGGCTCCTGCGCCGGCCCCGGGGCCGACTCCGGAGCCGCCGTCCACCACCACTACCGCCCGGGCCACCGCCGGATGCTCGGCGAGGCAAGCCTCGATCTCCCCCGGCTCGATGCGGAAACCGCGGATCTTGACCTGGTGATCCCGGCGTCCCAGGAAGTCGATGCGGCCGTCCGCCAACCAGCGCGCCAGGTCACCGGTGCGGTAGACCCGTTCGCCGGGAGTGCGGGGCCGGGGATGGGGGACGAAGCTGGCGGCGGTAAGGGCCGGACGGTTCCAATAGCCCCAGGCCAGCCCTTCGCCGCCGGTGAGCAACTCCCCGGGCACCGCCGCCGGCATGGGCTCGCCGTCGCCGTCGAGGACCAAGACCTCGGTGCGGTGGATGGGCCGCCCCACCGGCGCCGACTCCGGCAGCAGGTCGGCGTCGGAGGTCATGGGATGGCAGGTGGTGAAGGTGGTGTTCTCCGTCGGGCCGTAGCCGTTGATCACCTTCAGCCCCGGCAGCCGGTGCAGCACCCGCCGGATGCGCGGCGCCGACAGGGCGTCGCCGCCGGCCAGCAGCTGGCGCAGGCCGCGCAGATCCTCCACCCGCTCGTCCACCATCAAGTGGAAGAGCCCGGCGGTGAGCCACAGGGTGCTGACCTCGAAGCGCCCCAGGGCCGCCCCCAACTCCTCCAGGGACGGCGCTCCTGGAGGCATCAGCGCCAGGCGGCCGCCGTTGAGCAAGGGTGCCCAGATCTCCAGGGTCGAAGCGTCAAAGGATACCGGCGCCAGCTGCAGGAAGGTCTCCTCGGGGCCCAGATCGGCGAAGCTCGCGCCGCGCACCAGCCTCACCACCGCGCCGTGGGGCACCGCCACGCCCTTGGGCCGGCCGGTGGAGCCGGAGGTGTAGGCGATGTAGGCCAGGTCCGCCGGCCCCGGAACGCCGTGGCCCTCCTCGGTGGTCTCTCCCTGGGCCGAGATCAAGGGCTCCGCCGGCAGCCGCTGCCAGGGCTCGCTCCCGTCGTCGAGGAGCACCGTACGGGCCCCGCCGGCGAGCTCCTGCGGCAGCGCCGCCGCCAGCGCGTCGACGGCGCCGGCCTCGGTGAGCATCAGGCCCAGCCCCGTGTCCTCGGCGATGAGGGCCAGCCGCGGTGCCGGATCCCGGGGGTTCAGGGGCACGTAGGCGGCGCCGGCTTCGAGCACCGCCAGGAGAGCGGTGATCAGCTCCGGCGAGCGCTCCAGAGCGACGCCCACCCGATCTCCCCGCTGAACGCCCTGCCGCCGCAGATAGCGGGCCAGGCGGTAGACCCGGGCGGCGAGGCGGCGGTAGCTGAGGGCTTCAAGCTTCTCCGGGGGCTTCTCCGGGAGCTTCTGCTGCCCATTGCCCGAGATCTGAGCGTCCCAAGCCAGGGCCGGCGCCTCCGGCGAAGCCTGGGCGACAGCGGTGAAGAGGGCGGAGACGGGACGCTCCTCCACCAGCTCCGCCGACGGCCGACGCCACTCCACCAGCAGTTGATGGCGCTCGGCGGCACTCAGCCACGGCAGCTGGGACAAGGGCGCCCGGGGCTCCTCCACCGCCGCCGTCAGCAGCACCTCCAGATGCTTCGCCAACCGCCCCATGCGGGTGCCGTCAAAGAGATCCCGGTTGTATTCGATGCGCCCCGCCAGGCCGTCCCGGCGATGCTCCAGGAAGAGGGTGAGGTCGAATTTGGCGGTGCCGTTGACCAGCTCCTCGACGGAGCTCTCGAGCCCCGGCAGGGAGAGGGTGCGCCCCGCCGGCTCCTGCACCACGAAGACCGCCTGCACCAGGGGATCACGGCCGGCGTCGCGCTCCGGCTGCAGCTCTTCCACCAGCCGCTCGAAAGGCACCGAGGGATGGGCGAAGGCCTCCAGGGTGCGCTCCCGCACCCGCCCCAGAAGCTCCTCGAAGCTGGGGTCGCCAGCGAGGTCGAGGCGCAGCGCCAGGGTGCTGACGAAGAAGCCGATGAGCCTCTCCAGCTCCACCCGGCCGCGGTTGGCGATGGGGGTGCCCAGGACCAGATCCCGCTGGCCGCTCTCCCGGGCCAGCAGCGCCGCGTAGCCCGCCAGCAGCACCATGAAGGAGGTGGCCCGGCGGTCCCGCCCCAGCTCCTCCGCCCGCCGATCCAGCCCCGCCGGCAGGCGGAACCACCAGCTGCCGCCGGCGTAGGTCTTGGACGCCGACCGGGGCCGGTCCGTGGGCAGCTCCAGGGCCGCCGGCGCCCCCGCCAGGCGGCGGCGCCAAAAGTCGATCTGGGCGTCCAGCTCGCCGCCGTCGAGGCGCCGACGCTGCCAGGCGGCGTAATCGCCGTATTGCACCGGCAGCGGAGGCAGCGGGGAGCCTTCCCCGTTCCGGAACGCTGCATAGAGCTCCGAGAGCTCGCGCTGGAAGACGTCCACCGACCAGCCGTCAGCGGCGATGTGATGGAGGTTGACCAGCAGGCTGTGGGAGTCGCTTCCCCGGCGCAGCAACACAGTCCGAAGCAAGGGCCCGCGGGTGAGGTCGAAGGGACGGGCGGCTTCCCGCTGGGCCAGCTCCCGAGCCAGCTGAGGGGCCGCCTCGCCGGCGTTCTCCCTCAAGCTTCGGAGATCCACCACCGGCAGCGGCACCGGCGCCGCCGGCTGGACGAATTGGGCCGCCTCACCGCGGTGCTCCCCTTCGCTGCGCTCGCCGAAGGTGGAGCGCAGGGCGCGGTGGCGGGCGACGATCTCGCTCACCGCCGCCGCCAGGGCCTCGGGCTGCAGCGGGCCCTCCAAATGCACCGCCGCCGGCAGGTTGTAGGCGGGATTGCCGGGGGCCATGCGGTCGAGGAACCACAGGCGCTGCTGGGCTTCGGAGAGGGGCGGCGGGTCTTCGGAGCCAACATCTCCGGTGGTCACCGTCAGCGGCTCGCCCTCGGAGCTCGGGCCGGCCTCGGGGCTCAGAGCCTCCTCCACCCGCTGGGCCAGGGACGCCACCGTCGGCGCCTCGAAGATGCTGGAGAGGGGCAGGTCCACGCCCTCCACGGCACGCACCCGAGCCACCAGGCGGGTGGCCAGCAGGGAGTGGCCGCCGTGACGGAAGAAGTCGTCGTGGACCCCCACCGCTTCGAGGCCCAGGAGGTCGCTCCAATGCTCCGCCAGGCGCTCCTCCAGCGGCGTGCGGGGAGCGGTACGCTCGGCGCTGCCGGCCTCCCCGGCGAGCTCTACCGGCCGCGCCGCCAGGGCCTTGCGGTCCACCTTGCCGTTGGGCAGCAGGGGCAGCTCTGCCATCAGCACCAGCGCCGACGGCACCATGAACTCCGGCAGCCGCTGGCGCAGGTGGCGCCGGAGCTCCTCTTCCAGACCTGCGGGGATCTCGTCCCCGGCGACCCCGGCGAAGGCCACCAGAGCGACCTCGGCGGCGCCCAGATCGCGGGTCATCACCACCGCCTCGCCGATCTCGTCGTGGCCCAGCAGGGCGGCTTCGATCTCCCCCAGCTCGATGCGGAAACCCCGCACCTTGACCTGATGGTCGATACGACCGAGGAAATCCATCTCGCCGTCGGCGCGCCAGCGCACCAGATCGCCGGTGCGGTACATGCGGCCACCGACCCCCTTAGAGCCCGCCACAGGAGAGAACGGATCCGGCAGGAAGCGTTCGGCGGTGAGCCCCGGGCGCCCCAGGTAACCCCGGGCGACGCCGGCGCCGCCGAGATAGAGCTCTCCCGGTACCCCCACCGGCGCCGGATGGCCGCGGCGATCCAGGAGGTAGGCACGGGTGTTGGAGATGGGACGGCCGATGGCCGGGCCACGCTGGTTGCCGCGGCTCTGCAGCGCCCAGGTGGAGTAGGTCGTATCCTCCGACGGGCCGTAGAGGTTGTAGACCCGCCGGGCGGAGCTGCCGGCGTAGATGGCCTCCACCAGACTCTGCTTCAACGGCTCGCCGGCGAGGTTGACGGTGAGCACCGACTCCGGCACCGCCTCCAGCCGCACCAGCTCGGTCATGGCCGAGGGCACGGTGTTGATCAGGGTCACGTCCAGCGCCGCCGCTTCCTCGGCGCCGAGCTCCGCCAGCTCCAGGGCGTTGGCCACCAGCACCACCCGACCGCCGCCGGTGAGGGGCACAAAGAGCTCGAAAATCGACAGATCGAAGCACACCGAGGTGGCCGCCAGCACGGCGGTGAGCTCCTCGGGCTCGAAGAGGCGCCGCGCCCAATGGGCCATCTGGGCGGCGTTGCGATGTTCGATGGCGACGCCCTTGGGTCGGCCGGTGGAGCCGGAGGTGTAGATGACGTAGGCCAGGTGCTCGGAGTGCCGGGGCCGCGCAGCGGAACCTTCCGCCACCGTCGGCAGCTGGCCGTCGACCTCGAGCACCCGATAGCCGGCCTGCTCCGAATCCTGCGGGAAAAGAGAACGATGGCGCTCTTGAGTCAGCACCACCGCGGCGCCGCTGTCTTCGAGCATGAAGTCCAGCCGTTCCCGCGGGTAGGCCGGATCCAGGGGCACGTAGGCACCGCCGGCCTTCCAGCTCGCCAGCAGCGCCGCCACCAGCGGCAGCTCGCGGTCGAGGCACACTCCCACGCGGCCCCGAGGCGGCAGACCGCAGGCCCGCAGGGCAGCGGCCAGAGCCTCGGCCCGGGCATCGAGCTGAGCGTAGGTCCAGGTCTCGCCCCGGCGCACCACCGCCGGCGCGTCGGGAGTGCGGCGAGCCTGGGCTTCGAAGAGGCTCAGCAGATGCAGGGAGGACTCCTCTGTCATCCCTTCAGCACCCGCCATCTCCGACAAGACGGGAACCTCTGCCTCGGTGGCGTTCCAGGTCACCAGGAGCTGCTGCCGCTCCTCCGGCGCCAGCAGCGGCAGGTCGCCGACGGCGATATCCGGAGCATCGGCGGCGGCCCGCAGCAGGTTGCGGTAGTGGCCGAGCATGCGGGCGGCGGTGGTGCGGTCGAAGAGGTTGCGGTTGTGCTCCAGCACCAAGGCCAGCCCGCCGGCCACCGCCGCCACCCCCAGGCTCAGATCGAATTGGGCACGGCGCTCGTCGAGCTCGGTGGACTCCAGCCGCAGCTCTCCCAGGGCCAGGCGCGAGCCCGGCACGCCGAGGGAGAAGGCCCCCAGGTGGTCGAGGCCCTGGCGCAGGGTGCGCTGGAAGACGAAGAGGGCCTGAAAAATCGGGGAGCGGCTGGGGTCGCGATCCGGCTGCAGGCGCTCAGCAAGGAGGGGGAAAGGGTAATCCTGATGGTCAAACGCTTCCAGCACGCCGCGGCGCAGGCTCCCCAGCAGGTCGAAGAAGGAAGCATCCCCTTCTACCTCCTGACGCAGCGCCACGGGGTTGACGAAATAGCCCACCAGCTGGCGCAGCCGCGGGTCGGTGCGTCCGGCGGTGGGACTGCCCACCACCACCTCCCGCTGCCCGGAGTAACGGGCCAGCAGCATCTGGAATGCCGCCAGCAAGGTGACGAAGAGAGTCGCTCCCCGCTCCTTGCCCAGGCTCTCCAGTCGCTCCGCCAGCTGCGGGTCCAAGAGCTCGTGAACCGCCGCGCCGTCGTAGGTCTGGAGCCGCGGGCGGGGCCGGTCCGTAGGCAGGTCGAGGACCGGAAGATCGCCCCCCAGGCGCTGGCTCCAAAACTCCCACAGCTCTTCCCCGCGGGGGCTCGCCAGCATCGCCCGCTGCCAGGCGGCGAAGTCGTCGTAGGTCAGCGGCAGCTCCACCAGCGAGAGTTCCTCGCCGTCCGAAGAAGCCCCATGAGCATGATGACCGTAGAGGCCTCCCAGCTCTTCGAGCAGGACCGCCATGGACCAGAAATCCGCCACCAGGTGGTGCACCGCCACCAGCAGCAGCGAAGGCTCCTCGCCTCGGGTCCACAACCGCAGGCGCACCAGCGGGCCGGCCTTCAGATCGAAGGGTCGGAAGGCGGCGCTGCCCAGGGCGTGCTGCAGGCGCTGCCGGTCCCAGCCGGCGGCGTCTTCGACGGCGAAGTCCACCGCCGCCGCCGCGTCCGCGTCGAGATCTCGAATCCGCCGCCGGGGCTCGCCGTCGTGGTCCTCGAAGGTGCTGCGCAGGGCCCGGTGACGGACCACCAGGTCGCGCATCGCAGCTTCCAACGCCGCCGGATCCAGCTTCTCCCGGACCAGCGCCGGCGCGACGATGTTGTAGGCGCCGGCGTCGGGAGCCAGGCGGTCGAGGAACCACAGGGCCCGCTGCCCTGCGGACAACAGCTCCGCCGACAGAAGATCCCCCGCCCCATCGTCGTCCCTTGGCTCTTCCGCCAGCCCCGCCTCCAGCACCGGCACGGCGGCCGCGGGCCGCTTCTCCCCGGCGAGCTGCAGCAGCTGCTGGGCCAGCTCTTCCAAGGTCGGGCCTTCCAGTAGCTCCACCAGACTCGGCGCTTCGCCGTAGGCGGTCTCCAGCTCGTGGCTCAGCTCCACCGCCGCCAGCGAGTCGAGACCGAGGCCGGTGACCGGAGCGTCGGTGGGCACCTCCGCCGCCGGCAGCCGCAGCAGGCGGGCAGCCCGGCGGCGCAGATCCGCGGTGAGGGCCGCAGCGCGCTCGCTCTCCGGCAGCGCCTCCAGAGCATCCCAATCCAGGGCCCGCTCCGGCGCCGGTGCCTCGGTGTCCTCCTGAGGCTCCGAAGGCTCGTCAGGAACCTCGGTGGCGAGGGCGCTGCGATCCACCACAAAGAGAGAGCCGTCGAGGAAGCCGCGGCGGCAGGCGTGGCGCTGGATCTTGCCGCTGGTGGTCTTGGGAATGGTGCCGGCGCGGACGATGACCACCTCTTCCGCCCGTAGCTCCAGCTGCTCGGAGACCGCCCGCCGGATGGCCGCCAACGCTTCCGGCGCCTTGTCCTCGTTGCGGCGGTCGATCTCCGCCACCACCACCAGCCGCTCCTCACCGCCTTCCTCGACGGCGAAGGCGGCGGAGCTGTCCCGGCGCAGCAGCTCGTGGCTGAGCTCCGAAGCCAGCTCGATGTCCTGGGGGTAGTAGTTGCGGCCGCGGAGGATGAGCAGATCCTTGATCCGGCCGGTGACGTAGAGCTCCCCTTCATCCAGAAAACCCAGATCACCGGTGCGCAGGAAGGGGCCGGCGTCGGGATCCCCGGCGATGCGGGCGGCGAAGGTCTCCTCGCTCTGCTCTTCGCGCCGCCAATAGCCGCCGGCGACACTGGCGTTGGCAACCCAGATCTCCCCCACCCGGTCTCCCGGACATTCCTCCAGGGTCTCCGGGTCGACGATGCGCAGATCCGTCTCCACCGCCCTCACGCCGCTGCTCACCAGCCGCCGGGAGGCGCTCTCGACACTGGCTGAAGCGACGCGGTTGCGCTCCAGGGCCTCGGGATCGAAATCCTTCTCCACGAATCCCCGCCGCGGACGGCTGCCGGTGACGTAGAGGGTGGCCTCCGCCAGGCCGTAGCAGGGGAAGAAGGCGTCGCGGGAAAAACCGCTGACCTCGAAGGCCCGGGCAAAGCTGTCCAGGGTGTCGGCGCGGATCGGCTCGGAGCCGTTGAAGGCCACCTGCCAGCGGCTCAGGTCGAGCTCGGCGCGCTGCTCCTCGCTGGTCTTGGCGACGCACAGCTCGTAGGCGAAGTTGGGACCGCCGCTGGTGCTGGCGCCGTAGGCCTCGATGGCCTTGAGCCAGCGCAGGGGCCGCTGAAGGAAAGCCATGGGAGACATGAGCACGCAGGGCACGCCCAGATACAGGGGTTGCAGCACGTTCCCGATCAGCCCCATGTCGTGGTAGAGGGGCAGCCAGCCGACGATGAGCTCGTCCCCCTGATGGCCGAAGCCTTGGGTGATGAGCTCCTCGTTGTGCAGCAGATTGCCGTGGCTCACCATCACCCCCTTGGGGGTCGAGGTGGAGCCGGAGGTGTATTGCAGGAAGGCCAGAGAATCGCGGCCCACCGTCACCGGCCGCCAGTCTTCCTCGGAAGCCCCGGCGGCTTCCTCTCCGTCGATGGTCATCCAGGTGACGCCGGCGAGGTCCGGCACGCCGTCGAGCCATTTGCCGGTGCGGGCGAAGAGCACCTCGGTGGTGAGCACCACCTTGGGCCGGGCGTCGGCGGCGATGGCCTGCAGCCGGGGCTGGTCCTGGCGCGGCCGCGGCGGGTAGGAAGGCACCGCCACGGCGCCGGCGTAGAGGCAGGCGAAGAAGGCAGTGACGAAGTCGATGCCCGGCGGGAAGAGCAGCAGAACCCGCTCCCCCTCGGCCCCTGCCGCCTGCAGACGAGCGGCCAGCCGGCGCACCGACCGGTCGAGCTCGGCGTAAGTGTGGCGGCTCTCCTCCTCCTCGCCGTTGAGCAGGAAGATATAACCCGGCACTTCCGGCGCGAGGGCGGCGCGCCGGCGCAGCAGCTCGACCAGGGAAGAAACCTCTCGCTGGGCCGACCGATGGATTCCGGAAGCCATAACAACCTTGCAGAACCTATAGCCGCTGCTGAGAGTCGCTCAGCAGAGCCAGGAGTGGTTACTCGTAACGTAGCGCGACCATCGGATCGACCTTGGTGGCCCGACGGGCGGGCACGTAACTAGCCAAGGCCGCAACAAGGAGGAAAATCACCGAGACCACCACCAACGTCACCGGGTCTGCGACCCCCACCTCGAAGAGCAGGCGCGAAATGAGCTCGGCGAGGAAAAGGGTGCCGACAATGCCGATCAACAAACCCAGAGCGGTGAGCAGGATTCCCCGGCGCAGAAACAGCCGCAGAACCGAGACGCGCTGTTCGCCCAACGCCATCCGCACTCCGATCTCGCGCTGACTCTGGGTCACCGTGTAGGCCAAGATTCCGTAGATACCTACCAGGGCCAGGATCAGTGCCACCACCGACGAGATGCCGATGAGCCAGGTGTTGAAGCGGCGGGGTGCGAGCGATTCGGAAACCAATTCCTCCATCACGGTCACCCCCTGCAGGGGCTGGGCGCGGTCTATCTCTTGGGCCGCGGCCCGCAGATCCCGACTGAGAGAGGCGGTACCGTCGGAACCGCTACGACCCACGACGTAGAAGCTTCGCTCGCTGGGGAACTGCTGATAGGGCAGATAGACCTCTCGTCGGCTATCGGCCTCGAGACCAAAGCGCTTGATATTCTCCACCACTCCCACCACCTGCCACTGAACGCCGGGGAATTCGGTCAGCTGGCCCAACTTGCCCACCGCGTTCTCGCCGGGCCAGAAGGTCTCGGCCAGAGCCTGATTGACGATCATCACCGGGAGCGAGCCTTCGCGATCTTGATCGGTGAAGGTCCGCCCGGCGATCACCTGCGTCCCCATCGCCCGGAAGTAATCCCCCGCCACCGCGTCGAGACCGACCAAAGGTGGCAGGTTGCGGGCCTGTGAGCCCTCGATGTACAGGTCCGTGTCAATCTGCGCATTGTCCAGCGGCAGAGTGGAAACGATTCCCGCCGACTGCACCGACGGCATGGCCTCCAGCCGTTCCAGCAGGCTGTCGATATAGCCCAACACCTGGGCGTCCACCTGGTAGCGATCCTCCGACAAGATCGACGAGGCCACCACCACGCCCTCCGGATCGAAACCGCTATCCACCTGCTGCAGCTTCTGGAAACTGCGGATCGTCAGGCCGGCCCCCATCAGGAGGATCATGGCCAAGGCGACCTCGAGCACCACCAGGCCGCTCCGGAAATACTTCGCCGCGCCAGCGGAGCTAGCCTGTGAGCCCCCCTCTTTCAGAGCGTCGGTGAGCCGGACGCGGGAGCCTTGAATGGCCGGAAGGACACCGAAGAGCACGCCGGCCAAAGCGGCGATTCCGGCGGTGAAGAGCAACACCATGGGATCCACCGAGACCTCGTCCAGTCGCGGAATATTGCTGGGCTCCAGCTTGACCAGAAGATCTACCAACAGGGCCCCGAGACCCGCACCCACTACACCGCCCAACAGGCTCAGGACGATGCTCTCGACAAAGGTCTGGCGGATCAGTCGGCCTCGGCCGGCGCCCAGACTGCGGCGGAGCGCCATCTCGCGACGTCGTTCCAAAGCCCGAGAGAGCATCATCGTGGCGATATTCGCGCACGCCACCAAGAGCACCAGGAAGACGACTCCCATCAACAAAGGCAGGGTCTGCTGCACGTCTCCGACCCAGAAGGTGTGGAGAGAGTCGATCTGGACCCGCACCCCGAGATTCGTGCCTGGGTATTGATCTCCCAACCGCCGGGCGATGCCGTTGAGGTCCTCCCGTGCCTGCTCCTCGGTGATGCCGTCCTTCAGCCGACCCAGGGCCCATAGAAAGACGTCTCCTCGTCTCGCCCGGTCTTCAGGGGTGAAGAACATGGGCACCCAGACATCGACATCGGCAAAGAAGCTAAAGCCTTGGGGAAGCACTCCGGTAACCGTATGAGAGCGGTCATCGATCAGCAGCTCGGTACCGACGATGTTCGGGTCGCTGCCGAAGTTGCGCTGCCAGACGCGATGGCTGAGCACGGCCTCGTAGACCGGAGCGTCGGTGGGCTCACGAAGTGTGAAGCCAGCACCTTTGGAGGGCTGGACCCCGAGCATCTGAAAAAAGGACGGCGTCACTAGCGCTCCGGAGACGAATTGGGACTCCTCTCCTACACGCATCCGGAGGCCGCGCAAATTGAAGGCCGCCATGTCCCGGAAGGCCGAGCTCTGGTCCCGCCAGTCCAAGAAATTCCCGGGCGCCACCAGGTCCGCCTCGATGCCCTCGTCGGGTACAGAGCGCCACAGCATGTAGAGCTGCTGCGGCTTCTCGAAGTCCAAGGGACGGAGAAGGACACCATTGATCAGGCTGAAAACAGCGGTATTGGCCCCGACGCCCAGCGCCAATGCCAATACCGCCACCAGGGTGAAGATGGGCCGCTTCCACAACATGCGGACCGCTAGGCGAATATCCTGGATCAGTGAACCCATGGTGCCTCCTCGAATGCCGGCCTCGAACCCACCGGCTCAGCTCTCCGGCTTGGAGAAATCGAACTCGGACAGGTCTTGGTTGGCCTCGATGGTGTCCCAGGTGATGCTCTGGGAGAAATCCAACTCCTGAATGGCCGTGGTCTCGAACATCGGCACCTGAATGCCGCTGACATCCTGGTATCGCGCGTAGCGGGTGACCACCCGCAGCTCACCGCCGCCCTCGTCCAGGGGCGGCCGCATCTCGACGACCTTGACGACCAAGAAGGTCTCTCCATCGAGGAAATAGTTGCGATCCTCCAGGCCGGGAATGGAGAGGGTGATCACCTCTTCACCGCTACTGGTCGTTCCCTCCATGCCCATCTTGTAACCCCTGGTCCGCCCCTCCACCAGCGGTCCTGACACCTGCGACAGAACCGAGTAGAGAGTCCGGGAAGTTTCGTCCAGCTCGGTAACGCCCGTGGGGCTCTCGCCGCCCTCATCATCCATAAGGGCGGCCTTCTGCCAGGCGACGGAGCCGTCCCAGGCCAGGTAGATATCGCCGTTGGGGCGCTGCACGTGGCGCAGATAGCCCTTGCCGTCGTCGATCACCGTGGTGACCGGAGCGTTGTCGAACTCAGGGGTGCTCATCGTGCCCATCTTCACCAAGTTCTCCACCGACCCCAGGGCCTCGGCTCCGCCCATCGCTTCGACATGGCGATCCAAGAGCTCATCCAGCGTGTACTCGGAGGGAGTGAGCTCCAGAGACTCGACGACCATGTCGTCGCTCTTGGCTCCACAACT
Source organism: Acidobacteriota bacterium (assembly GCA_034211275.1). Classification (NCBI taxonomy): domain Bacteria; kingdom Pseudomonadati; phylum Acidobacteriota; species Acidobacteriota bacterium. Next base: position 2,915 of record JAXHTF010000086.1, on the reverse strand, counting down.
CCCCAAGAGGAGAAAGGTCAGCACGATCCAGGACATCCAATTACACCACTTCATCTGCATTGCTCCTTATCAAGTTTCAAGACTGCCCTCCGGAAGGGCCAAGGCCTTGTCGGTGTCTCCTTCACCGAGCGCTGCTCGGCAGCTCAGAGGATCAAGTCTACAAGCTCCAGATATTCCCAGTAGCCCGCGTACATCGGATAGCGAGCCGCGACGAATGGCTCCGAAGGCCGGGTGACCTTCTTCTTCAGAAGCTCGTAGAAGGCCTTCTGTTCCTTCGACGCTTGGGGCACCCTGCTCAAAGGAACCGGGCTCTTGTTGCGCCACAGACTCGACCTGATCCGGCCGGCCATGGCGCTGACGCGCTCTTCGTCTCCCGCCTCGATCTCACACCCCGCAGAGAGAAAGCGGTCGAGCTTCTCGGCCTCCTCTCGAGGTGACTTGAGCAGCGTCTCGTACTGGATGAAGATCTTCTCCTTCGCCGCGTCCACTTCAGCGAGGATCGACAGCAGGTAGAACTGCCAACGCAGCAGATTGGCGGTCATCAGTGGATACTGGTCCTGCATCTCGTCCGGAAGGATGAATTTCTTCCAGGACACAGCCGTGTCATGAGGATTCCGCACGGTGATGACGTAGAGGGGGTCCTTCCACAGCTGCTTCCAAAAAGGCAGAGTCACACAAACATCCGGCTCCTTCCAGAACCACGGACTATTTGCCGACTCCATCCCGGTGATCAGGCGCTTGGCCTTCTCGCTCATGACTGGGTCCGAAGCTCGCTCCTTGACCAACATGCGGAAGGTCGGATGCCAATGGCTGACCTTCTCGCCTTCCAGTAGCTCATTGTTGAGAGGCTTCAGCGCGCCATATTCCCAATATCCTTCAGGGTTGGCATCATCTCCCTGGCTCATGCCATCATCCGCCCCCTCATAAGCCCCCCAAGCCGCTACCATACTGGCCACCAGCGAGGTACCACTGCGATCCACTCCCAGAATAATGATGGGGCGCGTCGCGCCCTGCGAGCCACTCGGCATTGCCTTGACACCTTTCCTAAGAAATAAAGACTGTCATGAACGTGGAGAAGCAGCCCGGGCCGTCGACTCACGGCCGCGGGCTGCTTCGTTCGAAACCGCGTAAAGTTACCGCATCACTCGAGATGAAGCACTGGCCCGGATCGGTCGAGACTTGCGCAAGTCGCGCACAACGTTCACCCGCTTCATCCAGCGATCGGTGCCATCGTAACGCGCTTTGAAGGGCTTGCGCCCGTGAACCCCGCGGAAGTTGTCGATGAAGCAGAACTCACCCTGGTTGAGGGGCATGTCCTTGATCTTCTCGTCGATGGCGGAGATCAGGGTTTCGAGGGCTTCCTGGGCTTCCGGGTTGTCCTCGATGGGGTCCATGAAGTATGGATCGATGCGCACGTAGGGATTCTTCGGGTCACCGAAGAGTACGGCGATCTTGTCCGGCGCCGTGTTCATGGTGTTGATTTGGTCGTAGGACTGGGCCAGGACGCCGTCCACCTGACGATCCTCGCCCTTGTTCTTCAACAGATGCGACTCGTCCGGGCGGATGGTGTAGTGCGGCTCGAAGAGCAGCGGCATCTCGGTGAAGTCGAGACCCAGGTCCGCCAGGCACAGGAAGGTGGTCGGCACCTTGTCCGGATTGCGCAGGCAGGCCAAGCCGATGTAATCGCCGCGGTAGGGGTGAAAGGCGTCCTCCACGTGCCACCACAGCAGCTCCTCACTGCCGCTGCCCAACTGCTCGTTCTCCTTGCCCGCGATGGGCAGGATGTCGTGCACGATGCGCCCATCTTGCTGGGTCGACCAGCCGATGCACTCACCGAGCAAAGCGCCCAGCATGACTAAAAACATTTCCTCCTCGGTCTCGCCGAGGGTGCGCTCGTCGTGCTTCCAATGGGGCGGGGTCGGGCCGAGCCGCTCCTCATCCACCGGATAGTTGGAGACGACCCAAGCTCCCGAGTCGGGTTCGTTGAGCTTGAAGTCATAGGCGGATTCCCGCACCCGCCAGGGCAATTCCTGGGCGTACACCGCGGCCATGGCCTGGAACTCCGGGGACTCGGCACTCTCGTACTTGCCCGTCAGTTCCGCCAAAAGTTCCTGGATCTGCTGAATCTCTTCCGGCTGCAATTTCAATTTAGACATCATTGAGCTCCCGTAAACTCTTCAGGTCTCTCGCTCATAGAGAGAAGGAAGAAGTAAAGTCGCCCGTAATCAGCGCCAATCTGGATGGTGATCCCCCAACCCTCGACCTATGGTCACGGGCCTCGGGTCATCCATTCCTCTTGGCTTACACTCCTGAGTCATCAGCGCAACGACTGCCGGGACAATCGCTTCTGATACGGCGCGAACTCACACGCTGAGGTTGACAAAAAACCGGAAGACAGAGACCGTCGTCCCCGCCTCCCGGAACGAAAAATCAGGTCATGATGCGACTCGACGCGGATTCCCGGATCTCCCGGGACTTCCGCAAGTCGCGAACTACGTTCACCCTCTTCATCCAGCGGTCGGTGCCGTCGTAGCGTGCCTTGAACGGCTTGCGCCCGTGCACCCCCTGGAAATTGTCGATGAAGCAAACGTCTCCCTGACTCAACACCAGGTCTTTGAGGTCGCGATCAAGGATCTTGATCAGCGCCTCTAGCGCTTCCTGGGCCTCCGGCGGATCTTCCACCGGATCCATGAAATAGGGATCGAGGCGCGCGTACGGCGCCTTCGGGTCACCGAAGAGCACGGCGATCTTGTCCGGCTCCTCGGTCATCTTCTCGATGCCCTGGTAGGAGGCAACGAGGTTCCCACCCTCCGGAGCCAAGTCCGACTTGTTCTTCTGCTGGTGGGAATTGTCCGGGCGGATGGTGTAGTGGGGCTCGAAGAGCAGCCGGCGATGCTCGTCGGAGAGCTCATCCA
>JAXHTF010000085.1 GCA_034211275.1 Acidobacteriota bacterium | reverse complement strand
CTCGCGGTTGTTCTCGAACTCCAGGCTGCACAGGCTGTGGGTGATGCCCTCGATGGAGTCCGAAAGGCAGTGAGCGAAGTCATACATCGGGTAGATCGTCCACTCGTCGCCGGTGCGATAGTGGTGGGCGTGGCGGATGCGGTAGATGAGCGGATCGCGCATTTTCATATTCGCCGCCGCCATATCGATCTTCGCCCGCAGCACGTGGGCGCCATCGGGGAACTCGCCCCGGCGCATGCGCTCCAACAGATCGAGGTTCTCCTCCACCGAGCGGTCCCGGTAGGGGCTTGGAGTACCCGCTTCGGTCACCGTACCCCGGGCCGCCCGCATCTCCTCCAAGCTCTGGCTGTCGACGTAGGCCTTGCCGTCCTTCACCAACTGCACCGCGAAGTCGTAAAACTGCTGGAAGTAATCCGACGCGAAGTACAGATGCTCGCCCCAGTCGAAGCCCAGCCAGTGAATGTCGCGCTGGATGGACTCGACGTACTCCATGTCCTCGGTGGTGGGATTGGTGTCGTCGAAACGCAGGTGGTAGCGCCCGCCGAACTCCTCCGCCAGCCCGTAGCTCAGGCAGATGGCCTTGGCGTGACCGATGTGCAAGTAGCCGTTGGGCTCCGGCGGAAAGCGAGTCACCACCCGCCCCTCGTATTTGCCACTCTCCAGATCCGCCGTCACCTTGTCGCGGATGAAATCGGAGCGGCCTCCCGGCACCGTCGCAACGGCATCTCCCGTGGTCTCTCCTCGCTTGCTCATCCCGGATATCCTCGATTCGACCTGTCCATCCAACAATTTGCCACCCTCGGCCTCGGTGCCGAGTTAGGCTGTGTTCACGAGCTTCTCAGACTAACGGAAAAGGGAGGCCTGGAAAAGGCTCGCCCCCCTCGCACCTTGGCAAGCCTCGAAGCCCCTTGGTAAGCTCTGAAGTTCAGCCGATACCCGAGCCCCACCCACCTTGAGAGGTGTCGCCTCATGCCTACCCGAGACCCTGCCCGTCGTCGGCTCTCACCGAGCTTCCTCGTGGTCGTCGCCGGCCTGTGGCTGTTGACCGCTGCATGGCCGGCCTACGCCTACCTCGATCCCGCTTCCGGCAGCATGTTCCTGCAGCTGCTCCTCGGCGGCATTGCCGGAGCCGCTCTCTTCTTCAAGCTCGTCTGGCACCGGATCCGGGACTTTTTCCGCCCCGGTACCCGCCGGGAACAGGCGCAGGAGCAGGCTCCTGACTGAGCCCACCTCCGCTGCGGCCCCTGAGCCTGATCCAGCTGGCATCGACGGAAGGTTCGATCCAGGCTCGTTCCGCGATCCCAGCAACCGCGTCCTGCGCCACGACGATGCGGTCTATCGACTTCTCGACGCCACTGCTCTCGAGTCTTGGCGCGCCTTTGCAGCCTCGGAGCTCTTCGCCCGGGCGAACCAGGACGGGCGCCTCGTGGAGACTCGAGAGGTGCCGCTGAGCGAGCTGCCGTTCGAGTTCAAAGCCGAGCGCTGGAAAGGGGCCCTCGAGCACCGGCTCCTACCGTGGATCTCCTATCCCTACGAGTGGAGCTTCGGCATGTTGCGGGACGCTGCGCTGCTGCAGCTGGAGCTCCTCCACGAAGCCTTGGAAGCGGGTTTTTCCCTCAAGGATGCCAGTCCCTACAACATCCAATGGCTGGGGGTGCAGCCTTGCTTCATCGATGTCGGCTCCTTCGAACCCTGGAAAGAGGGGGACGTCTGGGTCGGCTATCGCCAGTTCTGCCAGCTCTTCCTCTTCCCGCTCTGGCTGCGGGCGTACAAGGACTTTCCCTTCCAGGGCCTGCTGCGCTCCAACCTCCAGGGCATCTCACCGGCGGAGATCATCGCCCTCATGTCCTGGCGGGATCGGCTGCGTCCCGGGGTGATGATCCACGGCTGGCTGCAGGCGCGGATGATTCGGCGCTTCGCCCACACCCACCGCGACGTCCAAGGCGAGCTGCGCAGCACGGGCTTCAAGCGCGAGATGATCCAGGCCAACGTCGCTCGCCTCCGCCGGCAGGTGGAGCGGCTGCGCTGGCGCGCCGGCGGCTCCCCATGGGCCGACTACGCCGAGGAGTGTAGCTATGCGGAGCAGGAGCGGCGGGAGAAGGAAGGCTTCGTCGACGGGGTGCTGGAGCGCCGCCGCTGGCGCAGCGTGTGGGATCTGGGCTGCAACACCGGTGCTTTCTCGGAGATCGCCGCCCGCCACGCCGATCTGGTGGTGGCTCTGGATGGTGACGAGCTGGCCATCGAGCGCTTCTACCAGAAACTCCGGCAGCGGGGCTCCGGCACCATCGTGCCGCTGGTGATGGACCTCTCCCAACCCTCCCCCGCCCTCGGCTGGCGCGGCCGGGAGCGGGCGGCGCTGGACCAGCGAGGCCAACAATCCCAGGGCAAGCCGGAGGCGATCCTCTGCCTGGCGCTGGTGCACCACCTGGCCATCACCGCATCGATCCCCCTGGCGGAGATCTTGGAATGGCTGCGGGACCTAAGGGGCGAGCTGATCATCGAATTCCCACACCGCGAGGATCCCATGGTGCAGACGCTGCTGAGGCCCAAGATCGAACCCCACGACGCCTACCATCGGCAGAGCTTCGAATCCCAGCTGGAGCAGCGGTTCGAAATCGCGGAGACAAAGACCCTCACCGGCGGAACCCGCACTCTCTACCACGCCCGGCCCCGAGGCTGAGGCACCGCACGAGCCTCTCACCGGCCGCCGTATCGCGGCAAACTCCGCATGGCCTACTCCCCAAAGCGCCCGGCTCCCCAGCGCCTACCCTCCCCGAGGCTCGACCTGTTCCGGTTTTCTATCCACCTGTTCACCGTCTACTCACTGGCGGTGGCCCAACCGCTCTTCTCGGTTCTCGCCCAGCATCCCGAGTTCTTCGTCGTCCGTGGCCTCCACGGGACCAAGCTCCTCCTCCTCGCCATCGTCTTGATGGTGCTGCCACCACTCCCTTCGATCCTCCTGCGCATCGCCGCCCAGGAGCTCCCCCGCCGGCCCCAGCGGTGGGTCGAGGGCCTGCTCCTCGCCATCCCCCTCGTCGCGCTGCTCCTCTTCGCCTTCGGCGACGAAACTCGCGCTGCCCTGCCGGGGCCGATCCTGCCAGCTCTCGCCGCCCTCCTCGCCGGAGGTCTCGCCTATCTCTATCTGGAATTCGAGGAGGTCCGCAGCTTCCTCTCCTTCCTCTCCATCAGCCTCTTGGTGCTGCCGGCCTATTTCCTCATCGGCAATCCGGCGCTCCGCGCCCCGGCGGCCGCGGACTCCGAGTGGGTGAAAGCGGGGGCGGAAGCCGAGCCCATCGAAGACCATCCCGTCATCGTGATCCTCTTCGACGAGCTCTCGCTACAGAGCCTCCTCGATGCCGATCAGCGCATCGATGCTCAGCGCTTTCCCGGCTTTGCGGCCCTCGCCGAGATCAGCAGCTGGTACCGCAACACCACGGCGGTGGCCGCCCGCACCGAGGTGGCGGTGCCGGCGCTGCTCTCCGGACGCTACCCCGACCCCGACGCCCTGCCGACTCCAGAGGGCTATCCCCAAACCCTCCTCTCCTTCCTGGAAGGCAGCCATCGGCGGGTGGTCAGCGAGATCTTCACCTCCCTCTGCCCCGTGGGCTGTGAGGATCCGACCCGCGTCTACCGCGATGATGGCTGGGGAATCCTGCTGGAAGACCTGGGCATCGTTTACCTGCATTTGATCCTGCCCCAGCCCTACGCCCAATCCCTACCTCCCATCGACCAGGATTGGCTGCGTTTCGGGGGCGGCGCTGGGCGTTCCGTCGGCGACCATCCCACCCAGTTTCGCGCCTTCCTCGACACCCTCGGGCCGCAGAGCTCCCGTACCTTCTACTTCAACCACAGCCACCTGCCCCATCGACCCTACGAATTCACCGCCAGCGGTCTCGACTACCAGCGGGTTACCCCGGTGCTCCAGCTCCGACGCCAGGACTATGGCGGGCGCATGGAGTACGTCTACCGCCGCTACCTGGTGCAGTTGCTGCTGGTCGACCGGCTGATCACCGAGATGCTCGAGCACCTGCGCCGCACCGGCGTGCTCGATCAAGCCCTGTTGGTGGTCACCGCCGACCATGGGCTGCGCTATCTGGAAATGGATGAGATCACCGGCGAGGAGCGCCTCTCTCTGGCCGAGTGGGTTCTCGTCCCCCTATTTGTCAAACGGCCGGGGCAGCAGGAGGGTGAAGTGGTCGACCGGCCTGCCTCTTCCCTGGACGTCGTACCCACCGTTCTCGAGGAGTTGGGGGTGCTGGATTCCGTGCGGCAAGCCGGGCGCTGGAAGCTCCAGGGAATTCCCCTTTCACAGCTGCCGGAGACCCGCAACCGCAAGGCCCTGGACGACGATCGATGGATCGAGCTGCCGGACAGCCTCGACGACGAGCTGGAGACGGTGTTGACCTGGAAGCTCGCCACCTTTGGCAGCGGCGCCGAGCCCCATGCGCTGCACCGCAAGGCAGCACCCCGGGCTCACCTCATCGGCAGGCCTTTGAGCTCAGCGCTCGCAGTCACCGACAAGGCCACTGGGGAGGACCGAGTGATTCTCGACGGCGCCGACGGAGACCAGCGCACTCTCTTTTTCGATCCCGCTTCCGGAACGATTCCCCTATTGGTCCGGGGAGCTGTCTTTACCCCGAAGGACGATGCGGCGTCGCGCACCCTGGCGGTGGCCGTCGACGGCTTCATCGAGGCCACCGTCCGCTCCTATGTCTACGAAGCAGGGCATCAGCGCTTCTCGGTGCTGCTACCGGAATCGGCTCTGCCCTCGGGGGAGCATCGACTGGAGGTTGTGGTTCTTGGCGCGGAAACTGAAGGGATCGATGAAGCCGGCTAATCCAGCGGGGCCAACTCTTGTGGCTCCGGCTCGAGCTCCATTGGCGGCTTTGGTGGGCAGCGGCGCTGCCAGGCGTCTCCCAGCTTCGCCACCAGGGCCTCAGCCATAGCCGCTGCCATTCGCCGATGCCCCTCCGGGTTGGGGTGAACTCGGTCGAGAAAATAAGCGTGCCGCGGCTCCGGCAAATCGGCGAAGCGGGCGGGAAGATCGACGGTAACCACGCCGTGCTCCTCCGCCAGCTGGCGCAGCAGAGCCTCGTGGCGATGAAAGCGACGGTACCACGGCACCACTATCACAGGGGTGATTCCCCGCTCCCGGCAGAGCCCCAAAGCCCGGCCGAAGAGCTCCCGGCGATCCTCCGCCGGCACTCGCACCAGGCTACGATCCACCTTGACCCGCGGTGCCGGCTCCGCGGCGCCGCTCACCACCAACATCCAGCGATAGAGATTGCTGTGCTCCGCTAGCGCCTCTGACGCCCGCACCGGCCAGCGCTGCCGCCGCTCGAAGATCTCCCGATCCGTCAGCCGCGCCCCCTCGGCCTCGGCGCCGGCGTCGCGCATGGCGCGATAGCTGACCTTGAGAAAGTCGTTGTAGCCGAAATAGAAGAGCACGAGATCCGGATCGAGCTCCAGCCCCCGATGCTCCAAATAGGTCACGCCCTGGAAGAGCGAGTATCCCGGTACGCCGGCGTTGATCACGCGCACGATCCGTCCCGGAGGCGCGCAGCGGCCCAACTCTTGCTGCAGGACTGCCGAATAGCTCTCCTCGTAGGCGACCTTGGCGCCGAAGGTCGTGGACTCCCCCAGCGAGAGGATCCGCAACTCCCCCGACTCCTTCGCCCCGACTTCCGGTCCCCGCAGCCCCAGAGCATTGACCTGCTCGATCTCCTCCCCCCGATACCCCGGCTGCAGGGCCCAAAAGAGCAGCGGATCATAGACCCGCGACTCCCGCCACTCCGGATTCGACTCCGAAATCAGAGGATCCGGCAGCTCGGCGCGGCCGGGAAGCCAGGAGAGAGCTTCAAGGAGGAGAAGGGTCAGCAGCAACACCACGGAGGCAAAGACCACCCTCTTTGCAATGCCGATTCTCACCGAGATGAATCACCCTTCCAAACAGCTAGGCATCCACGGGCTGTAAGACCGCAGAGCACGAATTCCGGAAGGCCTGAGTTTACTACTCGGAGGAAGAGGAGAGGAGCATCGGCACCAGACCACAACTGCTAAGATGCTCAGAAGCAACCAGAAACCGCAGCAGTGAGAGAAGACCTGCCTCCGGAGATCAGAGGAGATCTGCAATGCCCGACGAGAAATCTCCCGAAAGCCCGCCCAGCGGGGAGGTACCCGCGGATCCGAGGGAAGTTGGAGCCGCCGCCAGCCCTCCTGTCGAAGGGCCGGGAGGATCACCTACCGCAGCGAAGCCCTCGGAGGCTCCCTCTACAGCAGGCCAGGCCCCAACAGAAGGAGCCTACGGGAAGAGCTCCGTCCCTCTGGGGGAAACCAAACCCTGCATCCTCTGCAAGAAGCCGATCCCGAAAGACGCAAGAGTTTGCACCCATTGCGACCGGAGACAGTCCCGTTGGCTCCGGCACCTGCCGACGCTTCAAAGTCTGGCGACCCTGCTCCTGGCAGGAATAGCCGTGGTCACGTTTGCCTACAGCACCTACGACCGGCTTGATAAGAGAATCAAAGTAACTGAAGGAGAGTCGTGGACTCGTGCAGGTACGATTCACCGAGCCGTGTTCTTCTCGAACCCTCTCAAGCAGGAGGGCTACCTAGTTCGAGCAACGCTGTTCTTCGAAGACGGGAAAGGGAAAGTACATGAGTTTCCGCTGCTTGCGACCGAGCAGGAGATCGATATCTGGAAGCTCCCCGGAGAGGAGCAGAAGCGAATCGAGTTCGCCTTCGAGGCCGAAAAGCACCCAGAGATCCCAAAGGACACGCCATTGACCGCTACGAGGTTGGAGATCGCGCTGGTCAATGGAGCGTCAAAGGTCCAGACCAAGACAGTCTTCGTAGGAACCAGACAGGAAGTCCAGTTCTAAGCCGTCGCCCGTGTGTGTCCTACCTGGCGAGCCGTAGCTGGCCATGCTCCGACAGAATCCGGATCGCTAGGCCGATCGGCACCTGTTTCATAGTGAGGCTCAAGCGCTGTCCAGGAACGTTCGGATAGAACTCCAAGTCGACACCCAAAGCGCTCGACAACAAATCCGACAAATGAGCCCCCGTCACGTTGCGAGCCTCGACGTGAATCTCTCCTCCACTGGCCAGGCCTGCACCACCTCGTTGCCCCAGGAGTCCGATGATCCGGTTCACGGAAAGCGCCTCGGAGAGTCCGAAGACTTCTTGATTCGCTTCATTCGGGATAAAAGCTAGCGGCGAGCCAAGCTCATTCCCAGCCATAAAGGCCAGGTCGCCTGCGGTCCCCTCGGTCATGCTCAGCTCGACCATTTGGTCTGAGATTTCTCCTACGGGCGCCCCCGTAGCTGCAATGCTCTGAGGCTCGTTGCCAATCCCCCCCACGAGCCCGGGCGGGTCATTCCTCGGCCCCTTGTGGCTGACGCATTCCGCCTCGCAAAGATCGCCGCCGCAGAAGCTCCAGCACCCGAACTCACAAGAGACGCTTACGCTACAGCTGCCACTGGGAGAGCTACAGCTACAGCTATCTCCCCAAACAGGCATAGAAACAACCAATCCAAAGACAAGCATCGCAGTTACGTTGACAAATCGCATGAGATTTCTCCGTTGCACATCGTTCAATGCATTTCAAAAGTTATCCCCGAATTTCACCCACGGTACAGCAAAGCCCAAGAGCGTCCCTCTCTTCAGACGACTCACGCACAAAATATCGAGGAGACGAAGAGGAAAGCTCTGCGGCCCTATTAGCTGCGGGCAAGAGAACGCTTAGCCGAAAGTTGCCCTAAGACTAGGCCAGAATGCCTTATATCGCAAGTAAGAATTAGGCATTCACTAGCGATAAGGCAGGCACCCAAAAGCAGAATTAGCCTCCGGCTGGTCGCTAAGCTGATCGAAGCCGGAGATCCTCTGAGACAGTTGGTGAGACCTGTTGAGCTACAAGGGGTTCTAGGATCCCTCGCTGTTCTAGCGTAAGAGCAAAAGGGGAGGTGTCAACACCTCCGCATGCTCGCCTCGCTCTGCAGTTCTCTCTAGTGAGAGGCAGAAAACTGAACCTGGCCTTTCTCGGCGAGAGCTGCCAGCACACCTTCGATGGGCGCACCCTTGATGTCGAGGTTGATCGCTCGGGTTGCATTCTCCGGCACGAACTCTACCGCCAGCCCCAAGCTCTCGGTGAGCAAGTCGGAAACCTGGCTCGCCGACAGATTGTTCGCTACCAGGTGGATCTTTCCGCCGCTGGCGATGCCCACCCCGCCGCGAGTACCAAGAAGCCTGATGACCTCTCCTGCGGGTAGATTCTTCGCGTCGATGGTCACCAGCTCATCGCTGTCCTGAGTGGTGAAAGACACCTGGGCGCCGAGCTCCGAACTGAGGTACGCAGCGACGTCCCCACTTCTGGCCGTGTCAAATTGCAGCGTCACCGACTGGTAGCGTAGATCAGAGGGTTGCGGGCCCTGGAAGGCTGGGCCGGTACGAAGTCCCTGAGGGCCGAAGGTCGTGCCGCCGGCGGTCAGGTCCTCGGCATCCTTCACACAACGAGAGATGCAGCTAGTCTCGTAGCAGTACGCATAACACCCGTCCGCATCGCAGCTGTTGCTAGTCTCGCAGCTGTTGTTTGGAGCTTTGCACGAGCAGGCCTCTGCTGAAACGGAAAGAGTACCGAAAAGGGCGAAGAAGACTACGCCGCAGAAAATGACAAGAGATTGAGGTTTCATGCTTTGTTCTCCATGAATTGGGTAGAGCCAGCAACTAGCTTTGCGAGAAGTTTCGGGTCTGGGTCAACCGGCCAAGAAGCCCACACGGGGCGCTGCCGGCTATGGAAATATTCACAGGAGCCAGTGGAAGTCGAGAGAGAGAGCCGAGAGGAGGAAGATGCTGCCGGGGGGAGGAGGGGAGGCTTTCGGGGGGAGCGAAGGGGGCGGTGAAGGCTCGGTAACGTTGGCTTGGGCCAGTACTCCGTCTGCTCTGTCCTCGCGGGTCTTTCACGAGGGACCACAGCTCTTGATGAGTTGTACTGGTGGTCGAGTCGAAAAAGCTGGTGACAGAGTGGGCGGGGCGGGTAGCCGAGGCGTTGAGTCTGGGATGAGCAGTGTCCATTTTCAGGTCGTCTCGGCCGGTTCTCAATCTACGATGAGATCTGTAAAGAGTCCGTACTCAATGGCTCCAAAAGAAGAAGCAGCTAGATAGCAGCCAGCAGCTCGACAGCGATGAGGCTCTTCCAGCACTTGAGGTTCCTCTTCTCCTACCCAATGCCCGGGGGGGACACTACTCGTGAAGATGGCGTTAATTGTAGAGCAAGTTGATTCTCTTAGTCTACCGCAGACTAGCCCGTTCTCGGTGAAATCGCGAAAAAAGTCTCCAAAATCAGCTCGAAATAGCCTCAAAGCGCGCAAAACACTCTCTTGAGGAGCAAGAAACGTGCTTCGTGAACCCGGGTGCCACTTCAGGCCTACGGTCAGGCATCGAGGGTGATACTGCCGAAGCGACGACCGAGAACCTCCAGGGCACGATCCATCGGCACCCTCTTGAGCTCGAAGGTGGCTCGTTGCACCTCGCTCTCATCGGACATAGACACCGTGGCGCCGAGCAAGGGGGTCAAGGCCCCTGAGAGCTGACCAGCATCGATATCCTCAGCGCGCAAGAAGATCTGGCCGTTGGAGGCGACTCCAGCGGCCCCCCGCTGGGAGAGCACTTCCAGCAGCTCCGCAGCGGCGATCTCTTTGAAGTCCACCGAAATCTTCTGAGGACCGTCTCGAAGAATCACCGCGACCGGCGCGCCCAGCTGATCGGACAGCATCTCAGCGAGAGTCTCGGCGCTGATCTCCTCCGCACTCACGGTGATGGTCTGCGCTAGCAACTCTTCGAGCGGACGCTCTTCGGCCACCTTGCTATCGGTCGGCACCTCGAGGCCGGACGCTCGAGTGTTGAGCTGACATCCTGTGACCAGCAAAGCCAACACCGAGAGTCCAGCGCACGCCAGGCGAAGCCCTGCCCTGCTGCGCCTTGCGAGACTCAGCATCATAGGAAGCCTTCCCAGGGTTGCACCCTCGGAGAACGTTCCTGACGAGGAAGACACGGGCCCGCAGCTCTCCAAACTCCGAGCGTGCGGGCCTGAGGCCTCCTTACAGGAGATCCGTCCGCCTTCCCACCAATCTGAGGAGAACATGACAGCTCCTACTCGCCCGCTGCCTCAGCCTGGAACTCGTAGTCGACGAATTCGAGGATCGCCATCTCGGCGGCATCGCCTTGGCGAGGGCCGAGCTTGATGATCCGCAGGTAGCCGCCGTCGCGGTCCTTGAACCGCGGGCTGATGTCGTCAAAGAGCTTGCTCACGTGGTCCCGGTTGGGGAGCCACTTGCGCACCTGACGGCGAGCATGGACGGTGTCCTGCCGGCCGCGGGTGATCAGCTTCTCGGCGACGGGGCGCAGATCCTTGGCCTTGGCCAGGGTAGTGGTGATGCGCTCATGCTCCAACAGCGCGGCCAGCTGGTTGCGGAACATGGCGATGCGGTGCTGGGACGTACGCCCCAGCTTGCGGCCTTTAATTGCGTGACGCATGGCGGTCTTCTCCCTCGATCAGGCAGCCGGGGTCTTTGGGCTATCCGGCACGTCCATGCCGAATTGCAGCCCGAGCTTGCCCAGCAGCTCCTGGAGCTCTTCCAGCGACTTCTTGCCGAAGTTCTTCGTTTCCAGCATCTCCTTCTCGGTCTTGCGGACCAAGTCCCGGAGATTCGCGATGTTGGCGTTCTTCAGACAGTTCGCCGAGCGAACCGAAAGGTCGAGCTCGTCGATGGGCTTGGCGAGCAACTCGTCAAGGGCTGCCATCTCCTGGCTCTTGGTGTCTGGACGCTCTTCGCGCAGGCTTTCCTCGGCCTCGATGAACATGCCCAGGTGGCCCTTGAGGATCACGGCGCCCAGAGAGACCGCCTCCACCGGGGTGACGGTGCCGTTGGTCCAGACCTCGAGGATCAGCCGCTCGTAGTCGGTGGTCCGGCCCAGACGGGCGGCCTCGACGCGGTAGTTGACCCGACGGACGGGGCTGTGAGTGGAGTCGGTGGGAATCCATCCGATGCCCATGCTCTCGTCGAAGTTGCGGTCGGCGCTCACGTAGCCGCGACCGCTCTTAACCTGCGCCCGCAGCTTGAGGTGACCTTCCTCGTTGAGGGTGGCGATGTGGACGTCGGGGTCGATGACCTCGATCTCCGGACCACCGGCAAAGTCGCCGGCGGTGACCTCGCCCGGCCCCTGCACGTCGATGCTCAAGATCTTGGGCTCGTCACTGTGCAGGCGGATGGGGATCTGCTTGAGATTGAGAACGATGTCGGTGACGTCCTCGACCACACCGGGCATGGCGGAGAACTCGTGGAGCACTCCTTCAATCTGCACCGCGCTGATGGCAGCGCCCTCGATGGAAGCGAGGAGGCTGCGACGCAGGGCGTTGCCGATGGTCGTACCAAAGCCCCGCTCGAACGGCTGAGCGATGAACTTGCCGTAGGAGTCGGTGAGGCTATCGTGATCTATTTCCAAGCGCTTCGGGCGCTGAAAATCTTTCCAGAGCATAGGGTCTCCTTACACTATCTGTCCGTTCGATCCGGCTTCTCTGCACCTCGAAAAACTTCGTTCCGAGAGGTGCGAGAAGCCCGCCGGCCCCTGGCACTGCTTCCAGGAGACTTGCCGGCGAGCCATCCCCCAACGGGGAGCGACGGACGAAATTTGCCTGACCGAAACAGCTCGACTGACTTATCGACTGTAGAGCTCGACGATGAGCTGCTCCTGAATCGGCAGCTTGATGTCCTCGCGGGTGGGCAGACAAACCACCTTGCCCGCAAAACTCTCGGCGTCGAGGTCCAACCATTCCGGCACGCCGCGACCGCGAGCGGTCTCGACGCTGGCACGGATGAATTCGTTCTTGCGGCTTGCTTCGCGGATCTGGATGGTGTCCTCAGCCCGCACCTGGTAGGAGGGGATGGTCACCTTGCGACCGTTCACCAGAACGTGGCCGTGGCGCACGAACTGGCGGGCCTGGGCGCGGGAAGCCGCGAAGCCCAAGCTGTAAACGGTGTTGTCCAGACGCCGCTCGAGCATCACCAGCAGGTTCTCGCCGGTGATCCCCTTCTGCCGGTCCGCCTGATGGAAGTACAGGCGGAACTGGCGTTCGAGCACGCCGTAGATGCGCTTGACCTTCTGCTTCTCACGAAGCTGGAGGCCATAGCCTTGGATGCGGCGTCCGCGGCGGGTACCGTGCTGCCCCGGAGGATAGTTCCGCCGCTCGATCGCACACTTCTCCTTGAAGCAACGATCGCCCTTCAGAAATAGCTTCATCCGCTCCCGCCGGCAGAGCCGGCAGACGGGTCCCGTATATCGTGCCACTGTCTTCTCTCCTTCAACGACGCGGCGGGATACCGGCGCTCGAGGCGCCCGATGCCGCATTCGTTCGCTTGCTCATCCGAACACTCTTGGCGCGGATCAGACCCGCCGCCGCTTGCGCGGCCGGCAGCCGTTATGGGGGATCGGGGTGACGTCGCGGATGGACTTGATCTCCAGGCCGGTGGACTGCAGGGCCCGCACCGCGGACTCGCGTCCGGCGCCAGGTCCCTTGACCAGGACGTCGACGGTGCGCACTCCCAGGTCCCGGACCGCCTGTCCGACGTTCTGTCCGGCCATCTGGGCCGCGAAGGGGGTGCCCTTGCGTGAGCCCTTGAAGCCGATCCGTCCTGCGGACGACCACGCCAGAGCGTTGCCCTCCGCGTCGGAGATCGAGATCAGGGTGTTGTTGAAGGTCGCCTGGATGTGCGCCACACCGTGGGGCACATTGCGCTTTTCCTTCCGCTTGCCGCCCTTGCGGTCTTTCTTCTTTGCTGCAGCCTTGGCCATTTGCTAATTCCCCGCCTTATTTCCTAACCTTCTTCTTACCGGCCACCGTCATGCGCTTGGGTCCCTTGCGGGTCCGGGCATTGGTGTGGGTGCGCTGACCGTGCACCGGTAGATTCTTGCGATGACGCACGCCCCGGTAGCACCCGATTTCCATCAGGCGCTTGACGTTCTGACTGCGCTCCTTGCGCAGATCGCCCTCGACGGTCACTTCATCCTGGATCACTTTCCGGATGCGGCGGGTTTCATCCTCGGTGAGATCTTTCACCTTGGTGACCTCTTCCACTCCGGCCTTGTTCAGAATCTGCCGCGAGCTCGAGGCGCCGATGCCGTAAATGTAGGTCAAACCGACCCAAACCTGCTTGTGTTGGGGCAAATCCACCCCTGCAATGCGTGCCATAGTGCCTTACCCCTGACGCTGCTTATGCTTCGGATTGTCACAGATGATGCGCACCACACCCTTGCGGCGCACTACCTTGCATTTGGCGCACATTCGTTTCACAGACGCACGTACTTTCATGGCTTCTTCCCTCTAGCCGCTCCGCGGCCCTCAGGACCGGAGTCGATAAATGATCCGGCCGCGGTTGAGATCATAGGGCGACAGCTCGACGAGCACCTTGTCACCCGGGAGAATCCGGATGAAGTGCTTGCGCATCTTGCCCGAGATGTGAGCCAAAACCTGATGGCCGTTCTCGAGCTCCACTTTGAACATCGCGTTGGGTAGTGGATCGACCACTACCGCCTCGACCTCGATCGCTTCTTCTTTCTTGGACAAACCGTCTATTCCTTCCGTCTCTGCCTCAAGCGGCCCCTGAAGACTGAGACCGTGCAGATTGAGCTCCCACCGCCGGCGAGACCCCGAGTATCCGAGCACCGGCCGGGGTAACCGCGACCGAGAACTCGAAATGCGCGGACAACTGGCCATCCGCCGTACGGGCGGTCCAGCCATCTGCATCCATCTTGACTCCGGGCGTGCCGGCATTCACCATCGGCTCGATGGCGAGCACCATGCCCGGACGTAGCTTCGGGCCCCGACCGGGCCTGCCGAAGTTGGGAATCTGCGGCTCCTCGTGCAGCGAGGTTCCCACCCCGTGCCCGACGAAGTCCCGAACCACCGAGAACCCCTGGCTCTCGACATAGCTTTGCACCGCATGACCGATATCCGACAGCCGAGCTCCGGGCTCCACCTGCGCAATGGCGCGCTGCAGAGACTCGCGGGTCGCGTTCAACAGCCTGCGGCCTTCCTGCGAGACCTCGCCAACGGCGAAGGTGCGCGCAGCATCCCCGTAGTATCCCTTATAAAGGACGCCACAGTCTATACCTAAGATATCACCATTCTTCAAAGGCTCGTCGTTGGGAATGCCGTGGACGATGACATCATTGAGGGCGGTGCACAGGGTGGCCGGAAACCCACGGTAGTTGAGGAAGCCCGGCACCGCTCCGGCGGCGCGAATCATCGCCTCCGCCTCGCGGTCCAGCTCCTTGGTGGTGACACCGGGAGCCACGGTTTCCTCGATGAAATCGAGCACGCGATGGACGATGGCGTTGGCCTCGTCCATCAGGTCGATCTCACCCTGGGTCTTGAGCACGGTCATGACAGTACCGAACGGAGCTCCGCAGTCACGGCTTCGATGCTCTGGTCGCCGTCGACCCGACGCAACAAGCCCGCCGCTTCGTAATGGCCCACCAGCGGTTCGGTCTTTTCGCGATAGACCCGCAACCGCTCGCGGATGACTTCTTCCTTGTCGTCGTCGCGCCCCCGGGCCAGAGCCCGCTTCACTAACTCGTCCTCGTCGACGGTGATCAGAGCCACCGCGTCCAGGCTCTCCTGCAGCCTCTCGAGGATGCCGCCTAGAGTGCGCGCCTGACCGAGGTTTCGAGGATAGCCGTCGAGCAGAAAGCCCTTCTGGGCGTCCTCCTGCTGCAGGCGCTCCGTGACCACGTCGGCCATGGTTTCATCATCTACCAGTGCGCCGGAGTTCATGATCTCCTGCACCCGCTGACCGAGGTTGGAGCCCCGCTCCACCGCCTGCCGCAGCATGTCGCCGGTGGAGATGGCGGGCACGCCCATGGCTTCTGCCAGGAACGCCGCCTGCGTGCCTTTACCGGCTCCCGGAGGTCCCAGTAGGACGACCCGGGAGACGGCGAGGCGATTATCCGCGTCGGCCACGGATCCGTCCCTTCTTCATGAACCCTTCGTAGTTGCGCATCACCAGCTGGCTTTCCACCTGCTGCATGAAGTCCATGGCAACACCGACGACGATCAGCAGCGAGGTGCCGCCGAAGTAGAAGTTGATCCCCATGCCGCTGGTCACCCAGCCGGGAAGGGCCGCATCCAGCTCCGGCCCGATGAAGGGCAGGCTGGCGACCTTGACGCCGCCGAGCAGGAAGTCCGGAAGAATCGACACCAGCGCCAGGTAGAGCGAGCCCACCAGGGTCAAGCGGGTGAGGATACGGTCCAGATAGTCGGAGGTGCGCCGCCCCGGGCGAATGCCCGGAATGAATCCGCCGTACTTGCGCATATTCTCGGCCACATCCTGGGGATTGAAGATGATCGAGACGTAGAAGTACGAGAACAGGATGATGGCCGCGAAGTAGAGCACGTAGTAGAGCGGCTGCCCCCAGGAAATCGCGGTGACGATGTCCTGCACCCAGGCGTTGTTGATCGCCTGACCGATGGTGGTGGGCACCATCACCACCGAGCTGGCGAAGATCACGGGGATCACGCCGCCGGTGTTGATGCGCAACGGCAGGTAGGTGCTCTGACCACCGTAGACCTTACGGCCCACCACGCGCTTGGCGTATTGCACCGGGATCCGGCGCTGGCCGCGTTCCATGTAGACGATGAACGCGACTACCGCGAGCATGAAGACGCTCAGCAGGATGATGGCGAAGAGCGCCATCTGACCGGTCTGGACCTTCGAGATGGTGTCGAAGATGGCAGGCACGAGGCCTACCACAATGCCGGCGAAGATGATCAAGGAGATACCGTTGCCAATACCCCGCTCACTGATCTGCTCACCGAGCCACATGACGAAGGCACAGCCGGTGGTCAAGGTGATCACCGTCGTGAGGGTGAAGCCGATGCCCGGATTGGGCACCAGGGCGGCGCCGGCGGGAGTGGTGGTCTTGGCCAGGAACACCGCGATGGCGGTGGACTGAATGGCGGAGATGAGGATCGTCCCGTAGCGAGTGTACTGGGTGATCTTCTTGCGCCCGGCCTCGCCTTCTTTGGAGAGCTTCTCCAGGTAGGGGACCACCACCGTCAGCAGCTGCAGAATAATCGAGGCGGTGATGTAGGGCATGATGCCCAAGGCGAACACCGCCACGCGGCTGAGGCTGCCACCGGTGAAATTGTTGACGAAGTCGAGCAGACCGCCGCGACTGGCTTCCATGAACTCCGCCAGAGCATGGGGATCAACGCCGGGGGTAGGAATGAAACAACCCACCCGATACACCGCGAGCATAGCGAAGGTGAAAATCAACCGTCGCCGCAGCTCCGGGATGGCGAAGATATTGCGAATGCTCTCGACGATCACGACGACAGCTCCTCGCAGCTACCTCCAGCCGCTTCGATTTTGGCCCGAGCCGACTTGCTGAACTTCTGCGCCTGCACCTTGAGGGCCTTGGAGATCTCGCCGTTGCCGAGGATCTTGACCGGGGCGCCACGGCGCACAAGGCCAGCCTCGAGCAGCTGCTCCAGGGTCACCTCGTCGTCAAAGCGCTCCAGCTGATCGACGTTGACCACGCTGTACTCGGTACGAAAGATGTTGTTGAACCCGCGCTTGGGCACCCGGCGAATCAACGGCATCTGACCGCCTTCGAAGCCGAGGCGGCGGCTGTAGCCACTACGGCTCTTCTGCCCCTTGTGGCCTCGGCCGGCGGTCTTGCCCAGGCCAGAGCCCGGGCCACGACCGATGCGTTTCTTCTTGCGGGTACTACCCTTCGCCGGAGAGAGCTCGTGAAGTTTCATGACTGCTCCTCAACCACCTCGACCAGATGGGGAATCTTGGACACCATGCCGCGCACGGCGGGCATGTCCTGCCGTTCGACGACGTGGTGCATTCGCCGCAGCCCGAGGCTGCGGAGAACCTCGCGCTGCTTGCGCGGGTATCCGATGGCGCTGCGCACCTGGCGTATCTTGATCGTTTTCATCTCGCGTTCGTCTCCAGTCTACGGTAGCCCGACTCGTTCGGGCCCTCCTTGGGCCAAGCCCTCTGCGGACTCAGGCTCTCCTCAGGCTACGCTCTCGTCCGCCGACTCCTCGTCCAGTCCCCGCAGGGCCCGCACCTGAGCCTCGGACCGTAGGTCCAACAGCGCCGCGAAGGTCGCCTTGACGACATTCTGCGGGTTGGTGGTTCCCAGGGACTTGGTCAGGATGTCCGAAATGCCGGCGACCTCCATGACCGCCCGTACCGGTCCTCCGGCGATAACGCCGGTACCGGGGGAGGCGGGCTTGAGCAACACACGGCCGGCGCTGAAGATTCCCAGCACCTCGTGGGGGATGGTTCCATCCACCATTGGGATCTTGACCATGTTGCGTCGGGCGGCGTCGATTCCCTTGCGAATCGCCATGGGAACCTCCCGCGCCTTGCCGGAACCGTACCCCACCTTGCCCTGACCATCACCAATGACCACCAGAGCGGAGAAGGAGAAGTTCTTACCGCCCTTGACCACCTTGGTCACGCGGTTGATGTTCACTACCTGCTCGATGAGATCGCTGTCGCGCTTGAAGTCCCTAGCCACCTAACTCTCCTTTATCAACCGGGCCTTAAAATTCTAGGCCCTGCTCGCGGGCACCTTCGGCGACCTCGCGGATCTTGCCGTGGTAGACGAAGCCGCCCCGGTCGAAGACGACGGCGCTGACGCCCTTGTCCTTCGCTCGGCTGGCAACCAGCTCGCCGACCTTGCGGGCGGCGGCGCTGCTGCCGGTGGAACCCTCGAGCCCCTTCTTGACCTCGTCCTCGCGGGAGTTGGCCTGAGCGACGGTCACACCCTGGGCATCGTCGATGATCTGGGCATAGACGTAGTTCAGGCTCTTGTATACGGCCAGCCGCGGCCGTTCCGCAGTGCCCTTGATGCGCCCGCGCACCCGCAGATGGGCCCGCCGCCGCCGGCGGTGCTTGCCCCTGTTCTTCTTCCGCTGATACTCGCTCATCTGCGTCTCCGTTACTTGCCGCCGGCCTTGCCGACCTTGCGGCGCAGAATCTCGTCGGTGTATTTGATGCCCTTGCCCTTGTAGGGGTCCGGGCGACGCAGCCCGCGGATCTCCGCCGCCACCTGCCCGACCTTCTGACGATCGGCACCGGTGATGGTGACCCGGTTCTGCTTGTCGATCTCGATATCGATCCCCTCGGGGATCGCGAAGATCACCGGATGGGAGTATCCGAGGGCGAAGTGGACCTCGCGGCCCTTGACCTCACCGCGGTATCCGACGCCGGTGATATCGAGGCTCTTGGAGAAGCCCTTGCTGACCCCCTCGACGGCGTTCGCCAGAAGAGAGCGCATCAGGCCGTGCATGGAGCGGGCGGTGGGGGTCTCGGCAGAGCGAGCCACCGTCACCACGCCGTCCTTGAGCTCCACGGTCACACCGTCGAGGATGCTCTGCTCGATCGAGCCCTTGGGCCCTTCTACCTTGAACAGATTTCCGTCGATCTGGACCTTGGCCCCCTGGGGCACTTCGATCGGCTGTTTTCCAATTCGAGACATTGCTCTCTCCTACCAGATCTCGCAGAGCACTTCGCCACCGAGGCTGCGAGCCCGTGCTTCGCTATCGGACAGCAGGCCCTGAGAGGTGGAGACGATGCCCAAACCCAGGCCGTTGCGCACCGGACGAATGGAGTCCGCACCGCGGTACACCCGACGCCCGGGCTTGCTGACGCGGCCCAGATAGGTGATCGCCGGGGTTCCGTGCTGGTCGTACCTGAGGAAGATACGCAGCACACCGACGGGGCTTCCCTCGAGCAAGCGGAAGTTACGGATGTACCCTTCCTGCTTGAGCAGCTTGCAGATCTCGACCTTGATCCGGGACGTCGGAACGTCCAGACGGTCGTGCTTCGCCATGTGGGCGTTGCGGATGCGGGTCAAAAGATCCGCAATTGGATCAGTCATACTCATCTTCGATCTCCTCGCCAGACGTTTTGGCCACCCTGATAGGTCCCAGCGGGGACGACTACCAGCTCGCCTTGATTACGCCCGGTAGGTATCCCTGGAGCGCCAAGTTCCGGAAACAGATACGACACAGGCCAAACTTGCGCATATATGCACGCCCGCGCCCACACCTGCGGCAGCGATTGCGCTGACGCACCTTGAACTTTGGCGTCTTCCTCATCTTCGCCATCTTTGCAGCCGTCGCCACGGAGTTCCTCCTTCGCTGTCTTTCCTAGTTCCGCCGGAACGGCATGCCGAGCTCACGCAGCATGAACTGAGCGCGCTCGTCGTTGCCCGCGGTGGTCACGATAGTGATGTTCATTCCCTTGGGCTTGTCGACCTTGCTGTAGTCGATCTCCGGGAAGATCAGGTGATCCTGCACGCCCAGGGTGTAGTTTCCGCGTCCGTCGAAGCTCTTGGTGGGGATTCCCCGGAAATCTCGCACTCGGGGAAGAGCCACCGAGATCAGCCGGTCGAGGAACTCCCACATGCGCTGGCGCCGCAGGGTCACGCGGGTACCGATGGCCATGCCCTCGCGCAGCTTGAAGGCCGCGATGGACTTCTTGGCACGGGTGATGGTGGGCCGCTGACCGGCGATGGCCGTCAGCTCTTCCACCGCGTCGTCCAGAAGCTTGGCGTTCTGAATCGCCTCGCCCAGCCCCATATTGAGGGACACCTGGACCACCCGTGGCACCGCCATGGGATTCTCGATGGAGAACTCCTCCATCATCTTCGGCACCACTTCCTCGACGTAGCGTTGGCGTAGCCGCGGCAGGTAACCGTTGCCGTCGCCGGCCTGTTCTTTCTTCTTTGCCATGATCGAGAACCTCAGTCGAGAACCGTGCCGGTTTTCTTGGCGAACCGCACGGACTTTCCATCGTCCTGGCGCTTGCGTCCGACCCGCGTCGGGACGTTGCTTTCCGGGTCAAGCACCATCAGATTCGAAATGTGTAGCGGCGCCTCGCGCTCCACGATCCCGCCCTGCACTTGCTTGTTGGGGTTGGGGCGCGTGTGGCGCTTGATCTTGTTCACGCCTTCGACGATGGCCCGGCCTTCCGCCGGCAGGACCCGCAGAACGCGGCCTTCCGCGCCCTTGTCCTTACCTGCGATGACCCTCACCTGGTCGTCTTTCTTGATGTGCGTCTTCGGCATGTCCAGCTCCTAAATGACTTCCGGGGCGAGGGAGACGATCTTCATGAAGCGGCGCTCGCGCAGCTCCCGGGCCACCGGCCCGAAGACTCGAGTCCCCACCGGCTCGCCGGTCTCGTTGACCAGCACCGCCGAGTTGGTGTCGAAACGAATGTAGCTGCCATCCCGCCGGCGCTGCTCTTTGACGGTGCGCACGATCACCGCTTGGACCACCTGGCCCTTCTTCACCGTGCCATCCGGCGCGGCTTCCTTCACCGAAGCGGTGATGACGTCTCCGAGCCGCCCATAGCGGCCGGTGGATCCTCCCCGCAGGTGAATGCAGGCGATCTTCTTGGCGCCGGAATTGTCGGCGACGTCGAGAACGGTTCCCATCTGAATCATGGTCGTCTACCTCTACTCGGCGCGCTTGAGAATCTCTTGGACGCGCCAGCGCTTGGTCTTCGACAGCGGACGGCTCGAAGTGATGGAGACCGTATCGCCGACGTTGCACTGGTTCTGCTCGTCATGGGCGGCGAATCTCTTGGTCCGCTTGACGTAGCGATGGTAGAGCGGGTGCATGTAGGTCTTGTTCACCAACACCACCACGGTCTTATCCATGGCGCTGCTGACCACTACGCCGGTCTTGACCTGGCGTGCCCCGCGGGGTTGCATCTGATTCTCTTCCATGGTCACGATCTCCCAGCCTCGCGTTGCATCTCGTTGAGCACCGTCAGCACGCGAGCCAGCTCCCGCTTGGCATCCCGCACCTTGGAGGGCTTCTCGAGCTGGCCGGTCACCTTCTGCACCCGCAGGGCGAACAGCTGTTCCGCGAGCTCCGTCTCTTTCGAGCGCAGCTCGTCTTCGGTCATTTGGCGTAGCTCTTCCGTCTTCATGGCTTCCCTCTTACCGAACTTCCTGATGGCGCATCACGAAGCGCGTCTTGATGGCCAATTTGTGCGAGGCAAGGCGCATAGCTTCCTGTGCGAGCTCCGGGGACACGCCCTCCAGCTCGTAGAGGATGCGGGCCGGCTTGACCTTCGCAACCCACTCCTCCGGATTGCCCTTACCCTTACCCATTCGAGTTTCCAGCGGCTTCTTGGTGACGGGCTTGTCCGGGAAGATTCGAATCCACACTTTGCCACCACGCTTGATGTGACGGGTGATGGCGATACGAGCGGCCTCGATCTGGCGGGCGGTCACGTAGCCCGGCTCCAGAGCTTGCAGGGCGTAATCACCGAAGGCGATGGTGTCGCCCCCCTTGGCCCGGCCCCTCATCCGACCGCGCTGTTGCTTGCGGTACTTGACCTTCTTTGGCATCAACATGGTTGTTTACCTCTCGAGGGTTGTCAGGCGGAAGCCCGGCGGCGGGACTTCTCCCGCAGCAAGTCGCCCTTGTAGACCCAGACCTTGACACCGATGACGCCATAAGTCGTATGCGCTTCGGCGAAGCCGTAGTCGATATCTGCTTTCAAGGTGTGGAGCGGCAGTCGGCCGTCCTGATACCACTCGGTTCGTGCGATCTCGGAGCCGCCGAGGCGACCGGAGACCATGATCTTCACGCCCTTGGCGCCGAAGCGGAAGGCGGACTCCATGGCCTTCTTCATCGCCCGCCGGAAGGAAACCCGGCGGATCAGCTGACCGGCGATGGACTCGGAAACCAGCTGAGCGTCGAGCTCCGGACGCTGGATCTCCTGGATGTTGATGTGGACCTCACGCCCCATCTGCTTCTGCAGATCGTCGCGCAGCCGGTCCACCTCGGCGCCCTTGCGGCCGATGATGATGCCGGGCCGCGAGGTGTAAATCGTCACGCGCAGCTTGTCCGCCGCCCGCTCGATGTCGATCTCGCTGACTCCGGCGTGACCGAGCCGCTGCTTGAGCTGCTTGCGCAGCGCCAGGTCGGCCTGGAGGATGTCGGCATAGTCGCTCTCGGCGTACCACCGTGAGTGCCATCCCTTGTTGTAAACCAGACGAAACCCGTATGGATGCGTTTTTTGACCCACCGTACTCTCCTCAGGACTCCGCGCTGCCCGTGCGGGTATCCAACTTGATCGTGACGTGGCTTTGCCGCTTCAGAATACGGAAGGCTCGTCCCATCGGCTGGGGGCGTAGACGCTTGAGCGTCGGCCCACCGTCGACGAAGATCTCCCGCACGTAGAGCTCGTCCACGTCTACCTGGTCGTCGCGATTCTCAGCGTTGGCGACCGCTGACTTGAGCAGCTTCTCCATGTGCCGGGCCGCGGATTTCTTCGATAGCTGCAGGATGTTCGACGCCTCTTGGACGTCCTTGCCCCGGATCAGGTCGGCGACCAGCCGGACCTTCTGAGGCGATGCCTGCAGGTAACGCAATTTAGCCGTAAACTCCATGATTCTCCCCTCGCCTCAGCGGGCTCGGCCGCCCTTCTCTTTCCGGCCGGAATGGCTCCGGAAGGTGCGGGTCATGGCGAACTCGCCAAGCTTGTGGCCGACCATATTCTCGCTGACGTACACGGGAATGAACTTCATCCCGTTGTGCACGGCGATGGTGTGACCGACCATCTCGGGAACGATCGTCGAGCGGCGAGACCAAGTCTTGATAACTCGTTTCTGTCCGCTGTCGTTCATCGCATCCACCTTGTTCACGAGGTGGTCGTCGATGAAAAAGCCTTTTTTCAGTGAGCGCGCCATAATGGATCTCCGTCCCTATTACTTTCGCCGACGACGCACGATCATTCCGTCGGTGCGCTTGTTGTTACGAGTCTTGTACCCCTTGGTCGGCTTACCCCACGGAGTGGTGGGATGGCGACCGCCGGAGGAGCGGCCTTCGCCGCCTCCCATGGGGTGGTCCACAGGATTCATGGTCACGCCGCGGTTGTGAGGGCGACGCCCCTGCCAACGCTTGCGACCAGCCTTACCGAGGGAGACGTTCTCGTGCTCGACGTTGCCCACCTGCCCCACCGTGGCGTAGCAGTTGACGTGCACTCTCCGAACCTCGCCGGAGGGCAGACGAACCTGAGCGTAGGCGCCCTCTTTCGCCATCAGCTGGGCACCGGCGCCGGCGCTCCGCACCATCTGGCCGCCCTTGCCCATCTTGAGCTCGATGTTGTGAATCACCGTACCCAGCGGAATCCGAGCCAACGGCAGCGCGTTGCCGACGTTGATCTCCGCATCCTCACCGGCGGCGACGGTAGCGCCCACCTCGAGCCCCTTGGGCCACAGGATGTAACGCTTCTCGCCATCGGCGTAGGCCAGCAGGGCGATGCGAGCCGAGCGGTTGGGATCGTACTCGACGGAGACCACCTTGGCAGGAACGCCATGCTTGTCCCGCTTGAAGTCGATCACGCGATACCGGCGCTTGTGACCACCGCCGCGGAACCAAATGGTGGTCCGCCCCTTGTTGTTACGACCGCCGCTGCCCTTTTTGCCCTTGGTCAGGGGCTTGTGGGGCTTGTCGGTGGTCACCTCGTCAAAGGTGGAGACCGTCTGAAAGCGGCTGGCCGGGTTGGTCGGCTTGTGCTGTCGAATGCCCATGGTTGCTATTCCCTCGCGTCTATCTTCACGCCCTCACGTTGGGGCGATGTCCTTCAGCGCCTATGAATCAGAGGCTGTCGAAGAATTCGATCGGTTTTTCCCCGTCCGCCAGACGAACGTAGGCTTTCTTCCAATCGGCTCGTCGGCCCTCGAACCGCCCCTGACGACGCACCTTGCCGTGCATCTTGACGATCCGCACTTCGGCAACGCGGCGCTTGAACTGATGCTCCACCGCCTGCTTGACCATGATTTTGTTGGCACCGGGCGCCACCTCGAAGGCGAAGATGTTGCTCTCGCCAAAGGCCGTGGCCTTCTCGGTGATCAGCGGCCGGCGGAGGACTTCCTGAGTTCTCATTTGCTGAGCACCTCCACGAGCTTCTCCAGCGCGGACTCGCTGACCACGATGTGCGGGCGATCGACGACGTCGTAGACGTTCACCGCCAGCGCGTCGACGGTCTTGAGCAACGGGTTGTTGCGCGCCGCGAGCAGGAGATTGTGATTGTCGTGATGATCCACCACCAGCGCCTTCTGGTCGATGCCGAGGCTGCCCAGGGCCTGGACCAGGTCACGAGTCTTGTGGCTCTCCAGCTCGAGGCTCTCGAGGACCACCAGACCCTCTTCGGCGAGCTTGCGGGACAGCGCGGACTTGAGGGCGTTGCGCTTCTCGCGCACCGACATACCCTTGCTGTAGCTCCGCGGCTGCGGTCCGTGAACGGTGCCGCCCTTGCGCCACAGAGGACTGCGAATGCTGCCCATGCGCGCACGACCGGTGCCCTTCTGACGCCACAGCTTACGGCCGGAGCCCTGGACTTCGTCGCGGGTCTTGACCTTGTGGGTACCGCGCCGCTGATCCGCCAGCACCGCCTGCACCGCGAGGTGAATGAGGTGCTCCTTGTAGGGGTAGGAGAACACCGCCTCCGGCAGCTCGAGCTGCTTGACCTCTTCGTTCTTGAGATTCTTTACCGGGATCTTCATGATCTCGACCCTCTTCCTAACCGCGCTTGGAGCGCTGGAGCGCCACGTAGCTGTTGTTGGCACCCGGCACGGCACCGCGCAGATAGACCAGGTTCTTCTCTTCGTCGACCTTGACCACCAGCAGGTTCTTCACCGTCACGCGGGTGTTGCCCATCTGACCGGGAAGGCGCTTGCCCTTGATCACGCGGGAGGGCCAGGCGGACTGACCGATGGAGCCCGGAGCACGGTGGAACATCGAACCGTGGGTAGCCCGGCCACCGCCGAATCCGTAGCGCTTGACCACGCCCTGGAAGCCCTTACCCTTGCTGGTGCCGATGACGTCGACGTACTGATCCGGCTCCAGGATCGAGACCTTGATCTCGTCCCCGGGCTGGGGATCTTCGTCACCGTCGACGGGAAACTCCATCAGACGGCGCATGGGAGGCGCACCGGCCTTGTCCAGATGCCCCCGACGCGGCTGATTCAGCTTGCGCGGCGCGGGCTGCTCCACCAGACCGATCTGGACCGCTTCGTAGCCATCCACCTCTTCGGTCTTGCGTTGCACGACCAGACAGGGGCCCGCTTCCACCACGGTCACCGGAACGATCTTGCCGTCCTCAGCGAACAGCTGAGTCATCCCCAGCTTTTTGCCCAGAATTCCGTTCATCAGAATACCTCGTTTACTTACCGAACGCCTTGATCTCGACGTCCACGCCGGCGGGAAGCTCCAGCTTCATCAGCGCGTCGACGGTCTGGCTGGTGGGCTCGAAAATGTCCAGCAGCCGCTTGTGAGTTCGCACCTCGAACTGCTCCCGAGACTTCTTGTCCACATGAGGCGACCGATTGACGGTGTACCTCGAGATGTGGGTCGGCAGCGGAATCGGGCCGACAACTCTGGCGCCGGTACGGCGGGCGGTGTCGACGATCTCGTGTGCCGACGAATCGAGCACCCGGTAGTCGTACGCCTTCAGGCGAATGCGGATCTTTTCGTTGACCATGGTCAGTCGTTCCCTTCAGCAACCGGTGACACCGGTCTTACTCGATGATCTCCGTCACGGTGCCGGCGCCCACGGTCCGGCCACCCTCGCGGATCGCGAACCGAACGCCCTTCTCCATCGCGATGGGAGCGATCAACGTCACCTCCAGGTTCACGTTGTCACCCGGCATCACCATCTCCACGTCCGCCGGAAGATCCGCCGAACCCGTCACATCCGTCGTACGGAAGTAGAACTGAGGACGGTACCCCTTGAAGAACGGAGTGTGGCGGCCACCCTCCTCCTTCGTCAGGATGTACA
>JAXHTF010000084.1 GCA_034211275.1 Acidobacteriota bacterium | reverse complement strand
GGGGGGTGGTGCTTATCGGGGGGGTGGTGGTGGGGGGGGGGGGGGGTTTGGGGGCGGAGGAGTATGAGCAGATTCTCCACCGAGCGGACCAGCACAATGCGGTGATCCTGGCCGCCCAGGATCGCAACGGATGGGGCGCGTGGACGGCCACCGCCGATCTGCGACAGCTCTTCTCGATCTTCCTCTGATTCGCTCCCCCCAACAGCACCTCTGCTCCTGTCTCCGAGGAGCAGAGGCTCGTAACACGGCTCGACTCGAGCCAGCGGTAGACTGGGCCTTGTAATGCCCCCCTCCACCCACCCCGCCGCCTCCCGCACGGCCCTCCTCGCCGGAGGGCTGTATTTCCTTCTGGTTTTCGCCGTCGGCTTCGCCCTCGGCGTGGTGCGCACTCTGTGGCTGGTGCCGGCGTGGGGAGTGCGCACAGCGGAGCTGGCGGAGGTGCCGGTGATGTTGGTGGTGATGATCCTCGTGGCGCGGTGGCTGGTCAGGCGGTTCGACCTCGGGAACCGGAGCCTGGCGGTGAGCCTGGCAGCCGGAGTCGTGGCGCTGGGGCTGCTGGTGGCGGCGGAACTCTGGTTGATTCTGTGGCTTCAGCAGTCCACCGTAGGCGACTACCTGGCCGGCCGAGATCCGGTGAGCGGTGGGGCCTATGCCGCCTCGCTTTTGGTGTTTGCTCTGCTCCCCACCCTGGTCGCCGCCTGGCACCGCCGTAGGTCTTCATAGACGGCACCATCCCCGGAAGAGGCCCCGGTTGAGCCCTCTCCAACGCTGTGGCAGACTGCCGGCGACGACTTTCTACTCGACTGTTCAGACAGGCGGACCCTTCCACCGAGCGAGGAGACCCCCGTGGCGCCGAAGCCGGAGATCTACGAAAAGCTGGGAGCTTTCTACCTGGGCAAGGCCTACGACGCCGAGGCCGAGGAGACCACCGACGAGCTGGTGCTCTACGACGCCAAGGATCTGCTGACCCACGCCGTGTGCCTGGGGATGACCGGCAGCGGCAAGACCGGGCTGTGCATCTCGCTGCTGGAAGAGGCGGCCATCGATCAGGTGCCGGCGTTGATCATCGATCCCAAGGGCGATCTGGCGAATCTGCTGCTGACCTTCCCGGACCTGGCGCCGGAAGATTTCCGGCCGTGGGTGGACGAGGGCACGGCGCGGCGGAAGGATCAGAGCCCCGATGAATTCGCCGCCTCCCAAGCGCAGCTGTGGAAGAACGGCCTCGCCTCCTGGGGACAGGACGGCGAGCGCATCGCGCGGCTCAAGGCGTCGGCGGACTTTGCCGTCTACACGCCGGGGAGCGAGGCGGGGCTGCCGGTCTCCATTCTCGCCTCCTTCGGCGCGCCGCCGCCGGAGGTGGTGGCGGACGGGGATCTGCTCCAAGAGCGGGTGCGGGGCACGGTGAGCGGCCTGCTGGGCCTTTTGGGCATCGACGCCGACCCGCTCCAAAGCCGCGAGCACATCCTGCTCTCGAACCTTCTCAGCCACGCCTGGTCTCAGGGCCAGGGACACGACCTGGCGAGCCTCATCGGCGCCATCCAGCATCCGCCGATGAAGAAGATCGGCGTCTTCGAGATGGAGTCCTTCTATCCGGAGAAGGACCGCTTCGGCCTCGCCATGGCGCTCAACAATCTGCTGGCGGCGCCGGGCTTCCAAAGCTGGTTCAGCGGTGAGCCGCTGGAGATCGACCGGCTCCTCTACACCGCCGACGGCCAGCCCCGCCACGCTATCTTCTCCATCGCCCACTTGAGCGAGGCGGAGCGCATGTTCTTCGTCTCCCTGCTGCTCAACCAAACCCTCGCCTGGATGCGCCAGCGGCCGGGGTCGAGCAGCCTGCAGGCGCTGCTCTACATCGACGAGGTCTTCGGCTACATGCCGCCGGTGGCCAATCCGCCGAGCAAGCAGGCGCTGCTGACCCTGCTCAAGCAGGCCCGGGCCTTTGGCCTGGGAGTGATGCTGGCGACCCAGAATCCGGTGGACCTGGACTACAAAGGCCTTTCCAACACCGGCACCTGGTTCCTCGGCAGGCTGCAGACGGAGCGCGACAAGGAGCGGCTGATGGACGGCCTCGCCGGAGCCGCCGACGCGGATTTCGACCGCGCCGAAATGGAACGGCTAATCTCCGGCCTCGGCCAGCGGGTCTTCCTGATGGTCAACGTCCACGAGGACGAGCCGGTGCTCTTCCACACCCGCTGGGCCATGTCCTACCTGCGCGGCCCCATGACCCGGCTGGAGATCCAGAAGCTGATGGCGGAGCGCAAGGCTCAGGCGACGCTGGAGCCCGCCGAGCCCGCCGCCGCTCAGCCCGCCGGGCCGACGGTCCATCCGGCAGTGGCCGCCACCGCCGGGCCCGCGGGCGGCGAGCCGGCGACCATGCCGCGGCCGCGGGTGGACTCAAAGGTGCGGCAGGTCTTCCTCCCCGTCAACCACCGTGTGGACGGCGAGGAGGGAGACGAAAAGGGCGGGGTCCTCTACGAGCCCCACCTGCTGGCCACCGCCACGGTGCACTTCGTCAACCAGAAGCTCGACGTGGAGCATCGGGAGGATCTGACCCTGATGCTGCCGCTGGATCCGGAAGCTCTGCGGGTGGATTGGGAGGTGGCGGATCCGCTGGAGATCGAGGAGTCGGAGCTGGGATCCGATCCCGCCGCCGGCGCCGGCTTCGGCGAGTTGCCCAAAGAAGCGTTGGAGAGCACCAGCTACACCCAATGGGAGCGCCAGCTCTCCGACACCCTGTACCGGGAACGCCGCTGCCGTCTCTTCTTCAGCCCCACCCTCAAAGCCGCCTCCCGCCCCGGCGAGGAGGAGCGGGACTTCCGCATCCGCATGACCGAGGAGATGCGCGAGCAACGGGACGCCGAGGTCGAGGAGCTGCGGGAGAGCTACGCCAAGCGCATCGAGCGGTTGGAGGATCGCCAGCGCAGGGCCGAGCAGAAATTGGAGCGGGAAGAGGAACAGGCAGCGGCGCAGAAGTCCAATGCCTGGGTCTCGGCGGGCACCGCGCTGCTAGGAGCACTGATGGGGCGCAAGAAGCTCTCCCGCACGAATATCAACAAGGCGGGCACCGCCTTCCGCCGATTCAGCCGCAGCTCCAAGGAAAGCCAGGACGTGGAACGCGCGGAGGAGGATCTGCGGGAGCTCCAGGAAGATCTGGCGGAGCTCAACGACGAGCTCCAGGAGGAGATCGACGCCCTGGAGGATCGCTTCGACATGCAGCGGGAGGAGCTCGAAGAAATCGAGGTCGCGCCGCGGCGGCGGGACGTGGTGATCCATCTGGTGGCCCTCGCCTGGATGCCTTACGCCCGCACCGACGGTGCCCTCCTGCCAGCCTGGCAACCGCCCCGGAGCACTCCGAAAGGGGCCTAGGAGAATGGCCGACGAAGCTCCTCTGGAAGTGGCCGGGGTGAAGATCACCCACCCGAGCCGAGTGCTCTTCCCCGCCACTGCGGAGTCCGCCGAGCACACCAAAGGGGATGCGGCCCGGCACTACGAAGCGGTGGCGGAGCACCTGCTGCCCCACCTGGTGGACCGCCCGCTGTCGGTGGTGCGCTGCCCCGGCGGCATCGACGACTGCTTCTACCAAAAACACCACACCGGCAGCCTGCCGGAAACCGTGGACTCGGTGACCCTCGAAGAGCGGGACGGCCAGGCCGACTACCTGGTGGTGAAGGATCTGGAGGGGCTCCTGTCGCTGGTGCAGTACGGCGCCCTGGAGTTTCATCCGTGGAGCTGCCGCACCGACCGCCTGGAGCGACCGGATCGCTTGATCTTCGACCTCGATCCCGGCCCGGGGGTCGGGTGGCAAGGGGTGAAGAGCGCCGCCCGGCGGGTCCGTGACCGGCTGGAGGAATTGGGCCTGACCAGTTTCCTACGCACCACCGGCGGCGAGGGATTGCACGTGGTGACGCCGCTGGAGCGCCGCAGTTCGTGGCAGGAGCTCAAAGACTTCGCTCGGGCGCTGGCGGAGGACCTGGTGCAGGAGGATCCGGAGCACCTGGTGGCCACCGCCGCCAAGGAGAAGCGAGAGGGCAAGCTCTTCCTCGACTGGCTTCGCACCGGCCGCGGCGCCACCGCGGTGGTCAACTACTCGCTCCGCGCCCGCCCCGGGGCGACGGTGGCGACGCCGCTGCGCTGGAACGAGCTCGATGGACTGGAGTCCGCTGCGGCTTACACCCTCGAGAGCATTCCCCGCCGCTTGGCCGCTCTGGATGAGGATCCCTGGGAGGGCTTCTTCGATCTGCGCCAATCCATCACCGCCAAGATGCAGCGGGAGGTCGGGGTTTGAGAGGAAACTCGGTCGTCGAGAGGGTGGGCTGGCGTCCACCCTACTCCGGTAGATGAAGCGATCGGCCGTAGAGTGGGCTCCAGCCCACCAAGCAATAGGCTCGCTCTAATTCATCCTCTTCAACAACTCATCACCTCAACCCAAGGCCACGTCGAGAACCATCATGACGGTGAAGCCGCCGATGGTGCTCAGGGTCGCCAGGTCGGTGTTGTTGTTGCTCTGGGAGGCGGGGACCAGCTCCTCGATGACCACGAAGATCATGGCGCCGGCGGCGAAGCCCAGGGCGTAGGGCAGGATGGGCCGGGCGGCGAGCACCGCAGCGGCGCCCAGAACTCCGGCCAAAGGCTCCACCACCCCCGACAGCTGGCCGTACCAGAAGGCCTTGAGCCGGCTCATGCCCTGACCCCGCAGCGGCATGGAGACCGCCATCCCCTCGGGAAAGTTCTGCAGCCCAATACCGACCCCCAAAGCCACGGCGGCGGCGATGGTGGCCGCCGGCAGACCCGCGGCAGCAGCACCGAAGGCCACCCCTACGGCTAGCCCCTCGGGCAGATTGTGCAGGGTGATGGCTAGCACCAACAGGGTGCTGCGGCGCCACTCCGTGGGTGGCCCCTCCGCCTGGCTCTTGGGCATGTTGGGGTGCAGGTGGGGCAGGATCTTGTCCGCCACCGCCAGGAATCCGCAGCCCAGCAGGAAGCCCACCGTCGGCGGTACCCAGCGCGGTACCGGCCCACCCTCCGAAAGCTCGATGGCCGGTGCCAAGAGCGACCAATAGCTGGCCGCCAACATGACCCCGGCGGCAAAGCCGTACATGGAGTCCAGCAGGCGCTGGTTGACGGTACGGGTGACGAAGACCACTGCGGCACCGAGGGCGGTCATGCCCCAGGTGAAAAGAGTCGCCAGCAAGGCCTGGGTCACCGGGTGTAAGCCCAGGAAATACTCCATCATGCCTCATCTCCCTGCTCGGCGAAGCGGGGGCAAAGCCCGCCGGCGCCCACCCCCGCACGATCGGGCAGCGGTGTAGCAGATCCTCGGCTACGGTCTTCCCACCTGGGCACTGATCGCTCCATGGCAAAAGATTACCGCATTCCCGGTCACGACTCTCCAACGAGAACAGCTTTCCCTTCGCCCACTAAAGAGATAGACTAATAGCAAACCCTAGTGGTTCTTATTGCCATACTCGATCCATTGACTGCCAGCCGATGCCCTCCTTCCCCTGTGGCGAGAGAACCGCTGGGCGAGAATTCGAATTGTGACCCCGAGCTATGACTTCGAGATCGCAGCGTGTGGCCATTTCACGGAGCTTGGCGCGTGTTGAAACCGTCAACAAGCTCCGGTGCTAGAAGAATGCACACCTCGAGAAAGAAGTCCGCAAACAGAACTGCCCACCCATGAAAGGAGCCTCCCAATGAGATCGTTCACCCTTTTGCTCTGCCTTGCTCTGCTATTCGCTCTACCAGCGGTCGCCCAGTCCGGAGTGCAAACCACCGATGACAATCGGCCGGCGGCGAGCTCTTGGCAAGACAGCCTCGCAGCCCAACAGCAGGCGGAAGCGGACCGCGCCGCCAAGAGCGCCCTCATCCTCGAGCTGATGGAAGAGCGCCAGCAACTCGCCGGCCGCACCTTCGACGAGAGCTGGGCCACTCGCATGAAGACCTACCTCGACCAGCTGACCCTCGACGAGCTGCACCAGGCTCAGGAGCTGCAGCGGGCCGGGCAGTCCTTCCCGGAGAAGTTCCTCGGCGATGTCGACCGCGATCTGGTCTTCACCCCTCTCGACAAGCCCTGCCGCTTCTACGACTCCCGCAATACCGCCGACGGGCGCCTGACCCCCGGCGGTGGTGACCGCACGATCAACGTTTCCGGCGGCGCCATTCCCGCGGATCAGGGAGCGGCCCCCTTCTGCGCCGTCCTCGACTCGGCGGTGGCGGTGGTGATCAACATCCTGGCGGTGGATCCGCTGGCCCAGGGCAACTTCCAGCTCTGGCCCTCCGACGGCACCCCCGGCGACAGCGTCATCAACTACGGCGGCCCTCAGCTGGGCATCAACCTGATCAACGGCGTCATGGTGCCCATCTGCAACCCCTTCCTCTCGGTCTGCCCCTCGGATCTGGTGTTGCGCACCAACTTCGCCTCCTCCCACGCGTTGCTCAACGTCACCGGCTTCTTCTCGCCGCCGGAGCCCAGCCCGCTGGAGTGCCAGACGGTGGAGAACACCGAGAGCTTCACCGACCAGTCGTTCTCCTTCACCAGCCCCGACTGCCCCGCCGGCTACAGCCTCACCGGCGGCGGTCACAATTGGTTCTTCAACACCCAGGACGTGTGGTTCTGGGAGGTCGCCCCGGAGGGCAACCACTACCGTTGCCGTGGCCGCAACTTCAACACCGACATGTCCGAGATCACCTGCTTCGCCCGCTGCTGCCGGGTCCCCGGTGAGTTCGGCGGCGTCGTCCTCTAACTCGAAAACGGACCTGTTCCGCCGGGGCTCCTGCCAACCGGGAGCCCCGGCGGTCAGGGAGTAGAGGCATCCCCTCCTCCTCGGTTCCCGACACGGGATATACTTCCTCCAGCTTTTTTCTTCTGCGGCGAGAGTCGCGTTTGACTTCCGATCCTGTCAGCCTCGTCACCTCGTGTCTTTGATCAACAACGGATGGGGTCATCCCCGGCCGGCACCGGTCTACGGTGCCCCGGAGGAGCTGCATCTTTGGAAAGGAGCCTTCCCCATGGTTCGTCGTCTCTCGACCGCATTAGCCCTTGCTCTCGCCTTGCTCACCGCGTTGCCCTGGGCGGCGCAGGCCGCCGAGGAGAACCGGCCGGCGCCCACCTCCTGGGAGGACAGCCTCTACGCCCAGCAGGAAGCGGAGGCTCAGCGGGTGGCCAAGAACGCCCTCATCCTCGAGCTCATGAGCGAGCGCCAGGAGCTCGCCGGCCGCACCTTCGACGCCAGCTGGGCAGAGCGCTCCAAGGCCTTCCTCGAAACCCTCACCCTCGAGCAATTGGAGCAGGCCCGGGAGCTTCAGCGTGCCGGCCAGTCGTTTCCGGAGAAATTCCTCGGCGATGTCGACCGCGATCTGGTCTTCACCCCTCTCGACAAGCCCTGCCGCTTCTACGACTCCCGCAACACCGCCGCAGGTCGCCTGACCCCCGGCGGCGCAGACCGCACCATCATCGTCGCCGGCGGCGCCATCCCCTCCAGCCAGGGCGCGGCGGACTTCTGCGGCGTGATCAGCTCGGCGGTGGCGGTGGTGATCAACGTGCTGGCGGTTGATCCGCTGGCGAAGGGCAATTTCCAACTCTGGCCCTCCGACGGCACCCCCGGTGACAGCGTCATCAACTACGGCGGCCCTCAGCTGGGCATCAACCTGATCAACGGCGTCATGGTGCCCATCTGCAATCCCTTCCTCTCCGCCTGCGCTTCGGACTTGGTGTTGCGCACCAACTTCGCCTCCTCCCACGCGCTACTCAACGTCACCGGCTATTTCTCGCCGCCGGAGCCCAGCCCACTGGAATGCCAGACGGTGGAGAACACCATCCAGGTGAACAACACCTCCTTCACTTTCACCAGCCCCAACTGCCCCGCCGGCTACAGCCTCACCGGTGGCGGTCACAATTGGTTCGGAACGAGTCAGGACGTGTGGTTCTGGGAAGTCTCGCCGGAGAGCAACAACTACCGTTGCCGCGGCCGCAACTTCACCACCACCGAGGTGGACATCACCTGCTTCGCCCGCTGCTGCCGCATCCCCGGTGAGTTCGGCGGGGTGCTGGGGCCGCCGCCCATGGGCCCCTGAGGCTCGGTCTTCAACCGACTCCGCCGCCGAGCGCGGCGAGCTTCCACCCCGCCTTCGGGCGGGGTTTTTCTATTCCGATGAGGACACCTTCAGCGAAGGTCGAAGGCCGGACTGCCTACGGCGCTCCAGCCCGTGATACTTTTCGAAGTAT
This sequence comes from Acidobacteriota bacterium, assembly GCA_034211275.1. Taxonomy (NCBI): domain Bacteria; kingdom Pseudomonadati; phylum Acidobacteriota; species Acidobacteriota bacterium. The sequence goes on along the minus strand of JAXHTF010000084.1, from coordinate 17,776 downwards.
TCGGTTGGTTTGTCGCCTCTGATTCTTATCTGGCGTCTCTTCCGAGACTCTGGTCCGGTTGGCAACGCCAGGTGTCGTCAGACTGTCACTCGACGAAGCCGACCTCTCCTACCAGGGGCCTTACACTGACAGTTCCCGAGCTTTTGAACCCTCTCAATCATCGGCGACGGGTCACCCGTGACAAGCTGCTGAAAGACCCGTCATCCAAGGAGGTCGTTTCCCCATGTCCATACGACGCACTCTGCTCGCCGTCCTGAGCGCGGCGCTGCTGCTGTCGGCTACCGTGCCGGCTCTGGGCCAGACGCCCACCGAGCTCTTCTTCTCCGAATACGTGGAAGGAAGCTCACTGAATAAGGCTCTCGAGATCTACAACGGCACCGGCTCGGCCATCGATCTGGCCGCCGGTAGCTATGACGTCTTCATCTCCTTCAACGGCGGCTCCGGTACCACCACCATCGCCCTCACCGGCACCGTAGCCTCCGGCGACGTCTACATTCTCGCCGACGATGGCGCCGACGGGGCGATCCTGACGGAGGCGGATCAGACCAGCACTTCGAGCTTCTTCAACGGCGACGACGCCATCCTGCTGCGCAAGGGCGGCGTGGTGGTCGACGCCATCGGCGAGCTGGGCTTCGATCCCGGCAGCCAGTGGGGCTCCGGCGACGCCTCGACCCAGAACAACACCATCCGCCGCAAGGCCGAGGTCTGCGCCGGCGACACCGACGAGACCGATGCCTTCGACCCCTCCATCGAGTGGGACGGCTTCGCCAACGACACCTTCGACGGCCTGGGCACCCACAGCGCCACCTGCGGCGGCCCCGCGGGGCTCGATCTGCTCCTGACGGAGATCGTGGTCACCCCCACCGGCGGTGAATTCGTGGAGATCTACAATCCCACCGGTGCCACCATCGACCTCTCCGACGTCTACCTCACCGACGCCACCTTCGCCGGCGGCAGCACCTTCTACTACAACATCGTCACCGGCACCAACGCCGGCGGCGGCGGATTCTCGGACTTCCACGCCCGCTTCCCCGACGGTGCCATGATCGCCTCCGGAGAGTTCCAGACCGTGGCCATCGCCGGCTCCGACGCCTTCTTCGCGGAGTACGGCATCGATCCCGACTACGAGCTCTTCGAAGACGGCGGCTCCGCCGACGCCATCCCCGACATGCGCGAAGCGCTGCCGGGCTCCATCAACGACCAAGGCGGCCTGACCAACAGCGGCGAAGTGGTGGTCCTCTACACCTGGGACGGCTCCGCCGACCTGGTGCAGGACCTGGACTACGCCGTGTGGGGCGACAAGGACGAGGCGGTGGACAAGACCGGCGTGGCCATCGACGGCCCCGACGGCGACTCCGCCACCAGCACTTACCTCGACGACACCGCCATCGCCTCCCAGGACGTCATCGCCGCCGGCGGTCACAGCGGCGGCCTGTCCTTCCAGCGGGTGGACTTCACCGAGGGTGCGGAGACCACCAGCGGCGGCAACGGCGCCACCGGTGCGGACGAGACCTCCGAGGATCTCTCCAACACCTGGGCCGACGACCTGGCCCCGACCCCCGGCGGCGACATCCCTCCGCCCGCCGGCTGGGTGATCAACGAGATCCACGCCGATCCCGCCAGCGACTCCAACTGCGGCAGCTTCGGCCTGCCCGCCGGCTGCGGCGACGCCAACGGTGACGGCACCCGGGACTCCTCCCAGGACGAGTTCGTGGAAATCATCAACGTCAGCGGCAGCGCCCAGGACATTTCCGGCTGGACCGTCTCCGACGGCTTCGGCGTGCGTCACACCTTCCCCGCCGGCACGGTGGTGGAGGACCAGTGCGCCATCGTGGTCTTCGGCGGCCCGTCCATCACCGGCGTCTTCGGCGGTGCCCTGGTGCAGACCGCTTCCGACGGCGCTCTGGGCTTGAACAACGGCGGTGACTCGGTGGTGCTGGCGGATACCGGCTCCAACCCGGTGGTCAGCGCTGGCTACGGCGGCGAGGGTGGCAACAACCAGAGCCTGACCCTCGACCCGGACGTCTCCGGCATCAGCTTCGTGGAGCACACCACCGCTCAGGCCGGCGTGCTCTTCTCCCCCGGCACCCTGGCCGACGGCTCCCTCTTCTCCGGCTGCACCCTGCCGCCGTCGGAGGTAGAGATCTTCGAGATCCAGGGCACCGGCCTGGCCTCGCCCTTCGTCGGCCAGACCGTCACCACCCGCGACAATGTGGTCACCGCCCTCGACACCAACGGCTTCTTCATGCAGACGCCGGCGGCGCGCACCGACGGGGATCCGGAGACCTCCGACGGCATCTTCGTGTTCACCAGCTCGGCGCCCACCGTGGCGGTGGGCGACTCGGTGGACGTCAGCGGCGACATCGTCGAATTCTTCGACCTGACCGAGTTCAGCGGCTCGGTGAACGTCACCGTCAACCCCATGGGGCATCCGCTGCCGGCGGCGGTGGTCTTCGACGCCACCACCCCGTCCCCCAACCAGCCCCAGCCCGCCAACGAGGTGGAGCGCTACGAGGGCATGTTGGTGACCTTCTCCGGTCTCGCCACCGGTCCCTCGGATCGCTTCGGCGACGTACCGGTGGTAGCCACCGGCCAGCGCGCCTACCGCGAGCCGGGCATCCTCTTCCCGGGTCTGCCGGGCCTGCCCGTGTGGGACGGCAATCCGGAGATCTTCGAGATCGACCCCGACGGCCTGGGCGGCGCCGACGCGCCGATCTTCGCCGGCCAGACGGTGAGCGCCACCGGACCGCTGACTTTCTCCTTCGGCGACTACCAAGTGCTGCCCACTAGCCTCAGCCTCGGCCCGGCGCCGACGCTGCCGCGGGCGGTGAGCCCCCGGGAGGCCGGTGAGCTGACCATCGCGAGCCAGAACATGCTGCGCTTCTTCGACGACCAGGACGACCCGAATATCGGCGAGCCGGTGCTCACCACCGCCGAGTTCGACGACCTGCTCGATAAGTTCTCGCTGCACGTGCGCAACGTGCTGGATGCGCCGGACATCCTGGCGGTACAGGAGGTGGAGAACCTCAACGTGCTCCAGAGCCTGGCGGCGCGCATCAACAGCGACGACCCGACCCTCTCCTACTCGGCCTTCTTGGAAGAGGGCAACGACGTCGGCGGCATCGACGTCGGCTTCCTCACCCGCGACGACACCATCGTGGTGGACGCCGTCACCCAGGTGGGAGCCAACGTGCTGCTCACCTTCGATGGCTCGTTGCTCAACGACCGGCCGCCGCTGATCCTCGACGCCCGCTACGTCGGGGGTGGCGCGAACTTCCCCATCACCGTCATCGGCGTGCACCAGCGCTCGCTGAGCGGCATCGAGGACCCGGGCTCCAACGGTACGCGGGTCAAGACCAAGCGCTTCGAGCAGGCCGAGTTCCTGGCCGGCGTGATCCAGGATCTGCAAACCATGGATCCGTCCATCCATCTGGTGGTCACCGGTGACTTCAACGCCTTCCAGTTCACCGACGGCTACGTCGATGTGATGGGGCAGGTCACCGGCAATCCGGACCCGGCGGGAGCCGAGTTCCCGGCCACCGACCTGGTCAATCCGGATCTCATCAACACCATCCTGGCCCTGCCCGCGGAGGAGCAGTACTCCTTCGTCTTCGGCGGCAGCGCCCAGGTCCTGGACCACATGCTGACCTCTTCGGAGCTCACCCCGCTGGTCACCGGTGTCGAATACGCCCGCAGCAACGCCGACGTGCCGGACGTGCTGATGGACGATCCCACCACGCCGCTGCGAGCGTCCGACCACGATGGCCTGGTGCTCTACGTGCTGGCGGACAGCGACCTCGACGGCGTCCTCGACGGCGACGATCTGTGCGCCGACACGGTGATTCCGGAGTCGGTGCCGACCATGGGGCTCAGGCCCTTCCGCTACGCTCTCGTGGACGACGACACCGTCTTCGAATCCTTGAGCCAGGGCTGGCTCCAGCCCGTCGCGCCCCCCATCACCACCGCCGAGACCGGCGGCTGCAGCTGCGAGCAGATCATCGCCGAGCTCGGTCTCGGCCAGGGTCATACCTTCTTCGGCTGCTCCGTGGGCATCATGCAGCGGTGGATCCGCATGGTCCCCTGAACGCTCCCCGGGAGCGGCCGCTGATTCGGCGTTCGCTCCCCAAGGCATAAGAAAAACCCCCGGTCGGGATTCGCTCCCGGCCGGGGGTTTTTGCTGCGACGCTTGAGCTCCAGGTCGTGAACTAGAACCGGTACTCAACCCCTCCATATGCCTCGAATCCCGGCGCCGGGATGACACTGGTGTTGCCGAAGCCGCGGGTGAAGTATTCCTCGTCGGTGAGGTTCTTGAAGTTCACCTGGAAGCGCCACGCGGGGAGCTCGTAGAAGACGGCGGCGTCGAAGGTGGTGTAGGAGTCGATGGTGAAGGCGTTGTCCTCGGCGATGAACTGCTCGCTGACGTAGCGGGCGCCACCGCCGAGGCCGAAGCCGTTGTCGAAGGTCTTGCTGACCCAGGCGTTGGCCAGATGCTCCGGCGCAAAGGCGGGGGTGTTGCCGGAGCGGTCGAGGGTCAGGAAGGCCGGCGGGAATTGGGCCACCTGGACGCGCTGGGTGAACTCGGTGAGCTCGGCGTCGGTGTAGGCGTAGGCGAAGCGCGCCGTCCAGCCGTCGGCGGGGCGGGCCACCAGCTCCAGCTCGACACCCTCGGAACGCTGGTCACCGGTCTGCTGAGTAACGCCGTTGGGGTCCGGGATGGCGATCTTCTCGCGGTCGATGCGGTAGATGGCCAGGGTGCCCTGGAGCTTGCCGCCGAGCATCCGCTGCTTGACGCCGAATTCGATCTGGTTGCTGGTCTCCGGCTCCCGTTCCTCCCCCACCACGAAGGTCGACGGCGGCGCGAAGGCCTCGCCGGCGCTGGCGTAGAAGGAGAGGTCGTCGCTGGGGGAGAGCACCACGCCCACCATGGGGCTCACCTCGTCCTCCGTACGGTCGGTACCGAAGAGGTCGTCCTCAAAGTCGATGTTGTCGTAGCGCACGCCCAGAAGCAGCTGGAAGAAATCGTTGAACACGATCTGATCCACCGCGTAGGTGGCGGTCACCAGGCTGCGGGCGTCAGCGCCGAAGGCCTGACCGGGGATGGGGACGACCGTCACCGGATCCGGCTCCTGGGGGTTGAAGAGATCGAGGGACGGCAGCAGGCCGACACCGAAGGTGAACTCGTCCTCCAGCTGCGAGACCTCCAAGCCCACCAGCAGCGAATGGGTGGTGGGGCCGAGATCGAAGCGGCTCAGCAGCTCCAGCTGATTGCCGAGAAAGACCTGCTCGTCATCCAGATCGAGGAGCGTGCGGGAAACCTGCAGGCCACCAAAGCCATCGGGGAAGACGCCGTTGAAGTTGGTGCCCCGGGACAGCCATTCGAGGGAGCGGTAATAGGTCTTGTTGCGCAGGGTCAGATGGTCGGAGAAGCGATGCTCGACGTCCAGCTGGAGGCGCAGCAGATCCTGCTCCGAGAGATCGAAGGGCGATTGGTAGGAGCGCTCCCGCGGCACCGGCGCCACGGAGCCGTCGAAGAGGATGGGCAGGCCGGCGTCGGAGACGTACTCGGTGTCCACCACCTCGGCGTTGAAGGTCACGGTGGTGTCCGCGTTGGGACGCCAGGCGAAAGCCGGATTGATGGCGAAGTTGGAGCTCTCCTTGTCGTCGCGGAAGTTGTCCGACTCCTGATAGAGGGAGTTGAGGCGGAAGGCAAAGGCGCCATCGGCGAAGGCGTGGTTGGTATCGATGGAAGCCTCGAAGGTGTTGAAGCTGCCGGCGGAGGTGCGCAGACGGGTGAAGCTCTGGCCCTGGGGCTGCTTGCGCACCAGATTCACCGTGCCGGAGAGAGGGCTGCCGCCGTAGAGGAAGGCCGAAGGGCCCTTGAGCACCTCCACCCGGTCGACGTTGTAGAGCTGATAGAAGGTGGTTTCCGGCTCCGGCGCGCCGTCGGTGAGGATCAAACCGCCGGTGACGGAGTCGATGCCGCGCACCACGAAATAATCGAAGACACCGTTGCCGGTCTGCACGTTGAGGCCGGCGGCGTTCTTCAAGGCGTCACCGAGAACGAAGCCCCGCTGCTGCTCGATCAACGGTGACGGCACCACGCTGACGCTGGCTGGCGTCTCCTGCAGCGATAGGGGCAGCTTGGCAGCGACGGTGTTGGAGGTCGGGATATCCGGTAGCCGGCCCTCCACGAAGACCTCGTCCTCGACGACGTACTCCTCGGAGCTCGACTCCTCGGAACTCGGCCCTTCAGCGGGAGGCTCCTCGGCCTCCTGAGCGCTCACCATCCCGGGAGCAGCGGCGAAGCAGGCCAGCGCCGCGGTCAGCAGTCCGGCGCGCAATCCAAAGCGCAGCCTCGAAGACCAACCTCGGCGGCTACTCACTGCACACTGTTCTCGCGCCCCTTCCGGGCCTTCCCACACGGTCTCCAGATTCGTCTCGCCCACGCGGTTCTCCTCGCTCACGCTCTGCTCTCCTTGGCGGCACAGCTCGCCGCCGGCTCAGGATCTCGATGCAACTCCCTCATCTTCGGGGAGAATGATGGATGAATTGGGGGAATGTGCCGGCAGGCCCAACCCCCTTTGGGATGAGTACGGGCTCAGACCCGCTGGGGTTTTCTCCCGGCCAGGTTCTACCACATCCGGGGGCCTGTCACCGGAAATCGGCGAGCATGGCGAAGGCCCCTCGCAAGCCTGCCGAGAGACGATTCATTTGGGCGAACGGCTGAAACCATCGACGTGGAAAAGCCAGGAGCCGTCCTCCTGGCGACGCGAGATGAGCACGAATTTGCCGCGAATGCTGCCCAGCTCGTCCCCCTCTCGAAGCCGCGCCAGGGTGTAGAGACCGACGTCGTAGGCCAGGTCCCGCTCCACATCCCGCTCCATGATCTCGAAGGTCAGACGCAGCTCCAGGTCTTTGGCTTCGGCCCAATCGAAGAGCCGCTCGAAGGCCTCCTGGATTCCCGCCCGCCCCTGCACCAACTGCTCGTCGGGCTGGAGGTAGAGAGCGTCCGGCGTGTAGACGGTGATGGCTGCCGAGGAATCGAGCTCTTGATAGGCAGCGCTCAGTCGTTGATATGCGGCGTCGAGGCTCTGGACCGGCCGGGCATCCGAAAGGTGGGTAACCACCGGCAGAGCGAAGGTGGAGCCACCCAACACTCCAAGGATGCAAGACACCATGAAAAGGCTGAGATGTCGCTGGTGGCGCTTCCGATTCAACTCCCTACCTCCCTCTCCTCCGCTCGGAATTCTGCGAGCCTAGCCAACACGGCACTGAATGACTGGCGGTGCCGTTGAGAGGAGGCGTCGCATGGGCCCACTCGGTCAATTCTGACTGCTCGGCTGCCATCGATTCTTAGAAATTATCATATGCCCTTGCACAACGAAGTGCTTCCTGCATCTGAGCCGGCCCCCCCCCGGGACTGCCCCCAAAGGCTTTGACCACCGGAAGGACGACCGGCAAGACAACCAAAAAAGGGCGGCGGGCGCAGGAAACGCCTCGCCGCCCCGCATCAGCTGGAGGAATGTTCGCTAGGGATTGCTAGTGGCCACCGAATCGTGACCGCTTGATGCGGTAGATCAAACGGCCGCGGTCTCCGCTGACGTAGATCCTGCCAGCCCGGTCCACATCGACCCCGTTGAAGAACCACGTGGGCAGCAGCCCCGGCAGGGCGCTGACCCCGAGATCCAAACCATCGACGAGGATCCGGACGCGGTGGGAGCGGCGGTGAATCCGCAACAGGCTGCCGGTTCCCGCCTCCACCACCAGCAGGTGGCCGCGACGATCCACGGCGAGCCCCTCGGGCTGGATCAAGCCCTCGGCGATGGCCACCGGCGAGTCCAGCCACCGGCCCCGGCGAGCCAACTGCCAGATCGTGCCGGTGGCCCAATCGGAGACCCACAGATCCCGGCCGTTGGTGGCGAGCCCCGTGGGCAGCACCAGTCCCGACGCCACCGCCCGCCGCTGCTGGAGGTCGTGGTGGTTGGCCATCACCACCTGGCCGGTGAGGGCCTCGGTGACCACCAAGTCGCCCCGGAAGCGCACCGCGTCCATGGGCAGAGCGAAATCCGCCAGATCTACCAACAAACGCCGAGTGCGCGGATCCCAGACTTGCACTCGGTTCTGCAACCACGAGGTGAGAAGCAGGTTGTGGCCGTCGGCGGAGACCGTCTGAGGAGTGGTCAGGGGGATACCGCCCTGACCGGTCTGCTCGACGCTGAGCACCTCCCCGGTGCGCGCATCCAGCTCCGTCAGATCATAGGAGTCGGCGACCCACAGACTCATCCGGCCGTGACCCCGCGGCACCAGAGCGAGTCCCCCGGGGGCTACCATGCCGCCGGGCTGGACCACCCGCACAGCACCGTCGGGCTCGATCTCGACGATCTCGCTGTCGACGCCATGGGAGACGAAAAGTCGGCCGTGGGAATCGAAGGCGAGGTTGTCGACGCCCGGCGTAAGGCTGGCGACGAGATCCAGGCTCTCGGCGCCGGGGGCATAGCGCCACAGCTCTCCCGCCCCGTAATCGAGCACGTAGAGAGCGCCGTCGGGGCCCCACTTCACCGCCCCCGGAACCTCGAAGCCCGCGGTGACCACCGTCATTTCGGCGGTGTCTACGTCCACCCGCACCACATCTCCGACGAACCAGCGGGGGCCGTAGAGCCCGCCGTCCGGTCCGAAGTCCATGGCGTTGAGGGCACAGCCGGCGCCCAGGGCGTCGGTGATCAGCCGTGGCGGAGCCACCAGCTGCGGATCCAGCTCGTAGAGTCCCGCAACCTCGCCACCGAGGCATTCGGAAACGAAGAGTCGCCCGTCGTCTGAGGCAGCGATGGCGTTGGGAGACGTTCCCACCACCTGCGAGGTGATGGAACCATCGGGGGCCTTGCGGGTCACCACCCCGGTGAGCAGAGAAGTCCAGTACATCGACCCATCGGGACCGAAGACCAGATCGTCCGGAGTGTCCGAGCTGCGTGGTACACGCTCCAACACGTCTCCGCTATCGGCGTCCAGGACGACGATCTCCCGACCGAGGAAGCTAGCGACATGCAATCGATCCGCGGCATCGAATCGCAAGCCGTTGGCGCCACGGGTGAAACTCCCGTGAGCCAGCTCCTCCACCACCAATGGTGTCGCCGCCCCCGACGACACCCAGCACGTCACCACCCCCGCGAAGAACAACCAGGTCGAAACCAAGCGTGTCCACTTCATTGCTCACTCTCCTTCATGCTGTGCCGGATCAGCGATCCGCCTCCGCGCTCCCCGATCCGGGTCCCGGCCCGACCTGGATCGGAACGGAGCGAGCAGCGTCAGCGGTGCACAGCGAAGGAGCTACGACCGATCGCCTGCGGCAGCTTGAACAGCCGCCTCAGAGGCTTAATGAAAATCAATGTATACCCACAGTACTACATTTCCTGGTTGTTTGTTTCAAATAGGGCGAACCAGCAGAGAGTTTTCATTCTCAACAAAGACGTGCAAGCTCCCGCAGTGAATGAGACACGGAAGCAGTCGAACAAGCCTGGCCCCCGAGCGAAGACCAGGCTGCCGACGGCTACCAACCCAGCCAATCTTTGAGCCGCTGGAGGCCTTCTGCGTGCATCAGAGCGAGGAGAGGGAGAGCGATGGCCAGAGCCAAGAACCGGCTCCGGGAGTGGGGGAAACGGCGGCGGACCCAGCTCCACAACACCAGGAACGGGCAGGCCAGGGCGGGATAGCCGATGAGCGCGATCCACGGCACGCCGGCGGTGCTGCGGGTACCTTCCTGCCAGCGGGCCATGCCGATGAGCTCAAGGAAGGGCTCATAAAATCCCACCAGCGCCACCATGAACAGCCCCACCAGCGTCAGCAATCGTGGGGAAGCCCGTTCTCCGAGCTTCTCGCCGCCGACCTCCTCCGCCCAGATCAGAGCGATGTAGATGCTGTAGCCCCAGATCACCGCGGCGATCACCGGCGCCCGGCCGAGCATCAGCGATAGAGGAGCGAAGCCGTAGAGCACCTGGCGCAGGATGACGAAATTCTCCCGCACTGCCCCCAGCACCAGCAGGCTTCCCATCAGCCAGGCCCCCTCAGAGCGGCGCAACCACAGAGCGTGGGCCACGGTGAGCAGGAAGAAGAGGGCGGTGATGCCTTCGATGAATCCGTGCACGGCGGGAGAGCTCAGCGCCGGGCCTTGCGCCAGAAACGCCACCGGCGCAGCAGCGGCACCAGCAGCAGGACGATGAGCGGCAATTTGGTGAGGATGCGCGGCCCTTGGTAGACCGCCCACTCCAGCCCCAGCCCCACCCCGACCATCACCGCCAGCAAGGCCACCGGCAGCAGCCGGAACCAAAGGGTCGGGCGGGGAGCCGGGCGGGAGGAAGAAGGAAGGGGCACGAAGAAATCCTGGTGAGGAGCAGGCTCCAAGAGGCCTTTGAGAAACGAACGGGACGACCGTGCTAGAGTGACACCGCGGCTCCGGTGAAGCAAGGATTCCCCCGCCCCCCTTCCGATGCAAACCCTCGACGAGAAACAAGTTGCCCGTACCTGGGAGCAGACCAGCAACCTCAAGCCGGAGGCGGCGCGGGAAGCGATGCACGATCTGGCTCGCCACTACCCGAGCCTGCTGGCCTTCGTCCTCGCCACCACCGAGGACCTGGGCACTGCCGCCCAAAGTCTCGCCAACGTTCTCTTCTTCCAGATTGCCCGCACCTTCACCGAGAACTTCGATAGCGAGCTGCCCCAGGTTTCCGAGGAGGTCCTGGCCACGCTCTTCGAAGAGAATCTAGAAGCGCTGGCGGCGGACGCCGACGAGGATGAGCCGTCCACCGCCGATGAGCCCTGGCGCGCCGGGAGCGGTCAACCGCACCTGCTCCGCCGAGTGCTGGAGGCCCTCTTCGACGCCCCGGTGCGACCCGACGGAGTGGAGATCACCGAGGACGAGATCGGCCACCTCTTCGTGGTGCTCAAGACCGTCGTCGACGCCCTCGACGACGCCACCTCCGCCGCCACCACTCCTGCCTGAGAACCCACCCCACCTGAGAACTCACCCCACCTGAGAACTCAGTAACGAAAGGGGCGAGCCCATGCCCAGCCTAGACCTCCAAGGGGTCCGTCTTCACTACGAGGATTCGGGGCCGGCACCAGGCGCAGGGCAAGGCTCGCAGACCCTCCTCTTCGCCCACGGCTTGCTGTGGGACGGGCGGCTGTGGGAGCCGCAGATCGAAGCCTTCCGGGATCGCTACCGCTGCATCACCTTCGACTTCCGCGGCCAGGGTCGTACCGAGGTCACCGACGACGGCTACGACATGGACACCCTGGCAGAGGACGCGGCGGCCCTCATCGAAGCGCTGGACATCGGCCCCTGCCATTTCGTCGGACTCTCCATGGGCGGCTTCGTGGGCATGCGGGTGGCGGCCCGGCGGCCGGAGCTGGTGCGCTCCCTCTGCCTGCTGGAGACCTCCTCCGAGCCGGAGCCGCGAAAAAACGTGCCGCGCTACCGCCTGCTCAATTTCATCGCCCGCTGGTTCGGTCTCGGATTGGTGGCGGGGAGAGTGATGAAGATCCTCTTCGGCCGCACCTTCCTCCACGACCCCACCCGCGCCGACGAGCGCCGGGAGCTACGCCGGCGCCTGGTGGGCAACCACCGCATCGGCATCTCCCGCGCCGTCGATGGCGTCATCGAGCGTCAGGGAATCGAGGGCGAGCTAGGCAAGATCCAGGCTCCGACCCTGATTCTCGTCGGCGACGAAGACGTCGCCACCATCCCCGCCAAATCCCAACGCATCCACGAAGGCATCGCCGGCTCCCAGCTGGTGATCATTCCCCAGGCCGGCCACACCTCCAACCTCGAGCAGCCGGAAGCGGTGAACGCGGCGCTGGAGGAATTCCTGACGGGGGTGAGCGCTTCATAGCCCGCCAGCGGCTGATCGAATCCCAAAGACACGGTGGGCTGGCGCCCACCCTACGGGAGGTCTCCCAGCGAAGCAAAAGTAGGGTGGGCGCCAGCCCACCAAGTCTGCGTCCTCAGTCCCCCACCACCGCTGACCAGCCGCCGGTGCCGCCGCTCTCGAAGCTGTCGGTGAACAGCGGCAGCTGCTGGAGCTTCCACTGCTGGAGCAGCTGGCGGAGCGCCTCCGGCGGGTTGGTGGGATGGGGCTGGCCCGCCTGGTCCTGACTGTTGAGGCCGTGGCAGGAGGCGCAAACCCGCACCTCGCCGGGCTGGAAGGTCAGCCAATAGCGCTCCCGCACCACCCCGGTGCCGGCGCTGTCGGTGAGCTGCCAGGTCAGGGCCCGCCGAGCCGGTACCAGCGCCGCCACCGAGCCGTCCGCTGCCACCGCCACGCTGCCCGCCGGGCCGCCGGGATTGGGCAGATTGGCTGCCCGCGGATCGTGGAGCTCCTGGGCCAGGACCCGTCGCCCCGCCCGCGGCGAAGCGGTGCCGCCGATGCCGCGGATCTGGTCGCCCTGGAAAATCTGCAAATGCGCCGCATCGTAGACCAAGCCACCGGCCCCGGTAGTGCCGGCGGTGCCCCCGGGCACCTGAAGATTGAACGGCTGCTGAAGATCCGCCTCGTCCCGGGTGGTGATGTCGCGGCTGACGATGAGGGCCAGCCCCCGGCGCCGGAGGGACTCCTGGAAGGCCGCCGGATCCACCGATTCGTCGGCGAAGATGCTCTGCTCCGGTGCCGGCAGGGTGTGGGCCGCGGCAGTGGGCACCGGCCGCGCCTTCACCTCCACCGGGCTGAGCTCCCAAAGCGGACCGGAGTACTGCACCATCACGTCCGGGTCCCAATACGACACCGTCTTGACGATGCCCGGCGTCAGCGCCGTCCCCGCTTCGAGATAGCCGCCCCCGGCCACCAGCTCCTTGAGCCGGAAGTCATAGCGCGACTGGGGCTGGGCGCGGGTACCCTCGTTGTCGTCGGCGCGGGTCTCCGCCGTGTGCACCGCTACCAGCGAACCGTCGGAGAGGGGCAGCGGGTTACGGTAAAAGCCCGTATGCCCCGGCTCCGGCGTGCCGCCCTCGGGGGTCACCTCGCGGGTGTCCGGATGGGTCACATAGGTCACCGCCGAAGCGTCCGCGGGCAGGGTCGGCGGGGCGTCCAGGTAGAAGATCATGCCGGCGGCGTGGGTCTGGAACTCCGGCGCATCTACCGCGAAATAGCGCCCGGGAGTGGTGGGATCCTCGTGGATCTGCAGCGCGTTCTCGATGTCGTTGGGGTTGAAACGCCCGGAGGTCGCATCAATGAACTCCACCACGTTGGGGTCGTCGTTGATCGCCCGGTTGAAGTAGAAGTGCAGCTCGTGGCGACCGATGTGGTTCAAGGTTTCCAGCTCGGTGCCGTCCTCGCGCACCATCCACGGGAAGAAATGGTTGAAGCGGTGCCCCTCCAAATTGGTCCCCGCCAGCAGATCCGTGCGCGACGGCCGGGGCTCCGGGAAGACCTCGTCCCGGTTGGCCAACCGTGCGGCGCCGGCGGTCTCGTTGCGGAAGTTGAAGGTGCCGTAGATGTCGCTGCCGTTCAGCGCATCGGCGTCCGCCTGCTGGTCGCGCTGGAGATGATCCCAGCGGGTGAAGATCACCCGCCCGAAGCTATCCACCGACGGGTCGAAATCCCCCGACGGCGCATGGTCTAGCAGCCGCAGATCCCCGCTCGCCGGATCCAGGCTCCACAACCCGGTGTTGGTGGCGGTGCTCTCGTACTCGTCCTGCTGGGGATAGAGATGGCGCTGGCCGTTGCGGGGCCGGTCGGAAATGAAAAGGATGCGCCCGTCGGTACCGTAGGCCGGGCTAACGTTGTTGAAATCCGCCGGCTGGTTGGCCACTGGCGTGATCACCGCCGTCTGCCCCTGCCCCAGGCCGGTGACCTCGTAGAGCTGCCAATAGCTGTCGATGACCTGAAACTGCTGTGTCGCAGCCCCCACCACCATGCTGAACACCGCCTTGGTGCCGCTCCAATGCACCTCCGGATCGCGCACGGCGATGGAACCGGCGCCCTGGAAGCCGGAATTGCCAAACCCCGCCTCCTGGGTCAGGTTGCGCAGGCTGCCGTCGGGATAACGGATGTACAGATCTCCGCCGCGGCCGGTAAGGCTCACATCCCCGCGGTGGTTGGCGAAGACCGATCCGATGGTGGCGAAATCCGCCGGAATCGGCACCTGGGTCACGAAGAGCACCGGATTCGGCAGCTCCGCCCCCGCCCCTCCGGCCAGGGCAAGGCTCATCATCAGACCGGCGCACACACTCCACATCCAGACCACCCGGCGTCCTCCCGCCGGCCAACGCTGCAAGCTCTTCATCACTGACTCCTCCACACAGACTGTTCAGGCTCGGGTCCTCATCCATTCACCGGCAGGGGGGAGACCGGCGAAAGCATCACATCGAAAGGTGCGCATAAGCATAGCGCATTCCGCGCGGAGGGCCGCTTCGACCGCCGGCGGCGGCCAGTCCCGCCCCGGGATCAATCCCGGGGCTACCCAGGACACCGCCGGATAAATCCGGCTCCCAGAGCCTGCTCATCCACTCCCTCCCCTCCGGAGCCAGCGGCGCTTGAGTAGCCCGGGGATTGGATCCCCGGGCGGAGGTGCCGAGACCACCATCCTTTCCTACTGCCCTCGCCCTCTCCATCACCCCCTCCGTCATTCCCGCGCAGGCGGGAATCTACGCGGGACTGGGGAGTGAATACCTGCTATCCAGCCCGGTGGTACCTGAAGTCAGCCCATCCGGGAAAATTCAACAATCACTCCTCACCAGCGCGTGGACTCCCGCCTTCGCGGGAGTGACGAGTTGTGAAGTGCTCGCAAGTGAGGAGCAGTAGCCTTCAAACCAAGCAAGTGTCAGGTCAGGACGCTACCGCCCGCGCTCCCGGCGCTGGCGCAGTACCTCGTACAGGGCCACGGCAACCGCCGTTGAGAGGTTGAGGGAGCGCAGTTGGGGATCCGCCATGGGCAGGCGCAGCAGGCGATCCCGGTAGGCCTCCCGCAGCTCCGCCGGCAGGCCTACCGACTCGCGGCCGAAGACCAGCACCGGGCGCTCGGGGAACGACACCTCCCACAGATCCCGCTCACCGTCGGCGGAAAAGAAAAACGGCTCCCCCAACGCCGGCAGCTCGGCCTCCAGCTCCGGCCAGCCGGACCACACCCGGGGCGCCACCCGGGGCCAATAATCGAGCCCCGCCCGCCGCACCCGCCGGTCGTCGAGGTCGAACCCCAACGGCTCCACCAGGTGCAGCTGCGCCCCGGCGGCCAAGCAGGTGCGCCCGGCGTTGCCGGTGTTCCAGTGGATTTCCGGGTGCACCAGGACGACGTGGAGGTGGCGGTTCGGGGTGGCTTTGGGGGTTGGTTCTTGGCTCATTGCTTCGTGAGGATAGCGGAGGAGTCCCGCCTACGGAGGAAGGACGAGCTGACCGGCTACAACTCCGCCAGCCGCCGCCGCAGGAACCGCGCCTCGGGCTCGCTCATGGAGCATTCGAGGGCCCGGCGGTAGGCGGTGGCGGCCTGGGTGGGGTGGTGGAGCTGGCGGAGGAGCTCGCCACGGGTGGCGTGGAAGAGATAGTAGTGCGCCACGGCCGGCTCGTCGGTGAGGGCGTCGAGGGCCGCGAGAGCCGCCGCCGGGCCGTCCACCCGAGCCAGCGCCACGGCGCGGTTGAGGGCCACGATGGGCGACGGGTTCAAGGTGTGGAGCTGGTCGTAGAGGCGCAGGATGGCGGGCCAATCGGTGGCGTCGAGGCTCTCGGCGGTGGCGTGCTCGGCGGCGATGGCGGCCTGCAGATGGTACGCCGTCAATCGCCGGCCCGAAGCGGCGCGTTCGAGGTGCGCGAAGGCCCGCTGCACCAGCCGCTGATCCCACCGCCGGCGATCCTGCTCCCCCAGCAGCACCGGATCGCCGCGCTCGTCGGCGCGGGCGGGCAGGCGGGAGGACTGGAAGCAGAGCAGCGCCGCCAGAGCGTGGGCCGCGGCGCCGGTGGTGAGACCGCGCTCGTCGTCCTTCTCCCCACAAGCCCCCGCCTCTCTACGGACCTCCTCCTCCACGAAAGCCTCCTCCCGGCTCTCCAGGTAGCCCGCCAGATGCTCCGTGAGCCGCAGCGCCTCGGCACAGAGATCCGCCCGTACCAGGGCGTCGCCGCCGGCGGCGGAGTAGCCTTCGTTGAAGAACAAGTAGAGCACCTCTAGCACCGCGTCGAGGCGCTCCGGCAGCTGCTCCGGATCGGGCATTTCGAAGGGAATCTCCCGCCGGCGGATGCGCCGCTGGGCGCGCACCAGGCGCTGAGCCACGGTGGTGCCCCGCACCAGGAAGGCGCGGGCGATCTCCCCGACGCTGAACCCCGCCACGGTCTTGAGAGTCAACGCCACCCGGCCGTCCCGCGGCAGTTCGGGGTGGCAGCAGAGGAAGATCAGCCGCAGCTGGTCGTCGGTGACCTCCCCGGGCAGCCGCGCGCCGGCCTCCGGATCCGGCGGCGCCGCGTCGAGGAGCGACCGGCGCACCGCCTCCTCCTTGCCGCGAAAGCTGGCGTCCCGCCGCAGCCGATCCAGCGCGCGGTTGCGGGCGACGCGGTAGAGCCACGCCCCGGGCTGGTCCGGCACGCCGTGGAAGGGCCAGCGCTTGAGCGCCTGGAGCAACGCATCCTGCACCGCCTCCTCCGCCAGCGGCAGCCACGCCGGCCCCAGGGAACGGGTCAGGGCGGCGACCATCCGCCCCGCCTCGTGGCGAAACAGATGGTCCACCAACCCCTGGACGTCCGGGCTGTCCCCCCGCGCTCCCACCGTCTAGTCGAGCTCGTCGATGCGCCGGATCTCGATGCGCCCACCGAAGTCCAGGTGCGGACATCCGCGGGCGATTTCCACCGCCTCGTCGTAATCGGCAGCCCGCACGGTGAAGTAGCCGCCGACGATCTCCTTCGTCTCGCTATACGGCCCGTCGATCACCCGCGGCGCGGCGTTGGACCCGGTCAGGATCTTCCCCCCCTCATCCGCCAGCTTGGCGCCTCCCACCAGCTTCCCCGCTTCTGCCAGGCTGTCATTCCAAGCCTGATACTTCGCGATGATCGCCTGGATCTCCTCCGGACTCATCTCCGACGCCGCGGTGGTGCTCTCGTGCAACAACAGCATGAACTCAGCCATCTCGTCATCCTCCTCGCTTCAGATTGTCTCTCAGCCCCGCCCTCATGGCGCAGCCTCTCGACTAGATGACGAAGATGGGTGGGGGGGAATCGACAGGGGTGGGAGATTTTTCTTGTGGGCGAAGCAGGTCAGTCTTTGGGCAGGTCTTTTTCCAAGCAGGCGATGGCGGCTTCGAGGTTCTTGACTATGGCCAGGGGGGAGAAGTCGATCTCGGTCCATTCTTTGTCGGCGAAGAGGGCCTCGTAGACGGGGATGGGGGACCAAGGACAGTCGAGGAGGGCTTGGTGCTCAGCGATGGCGCGGTCGCGTTCTGGACCTTTGGGGAGGAAGGCGGCTGCCGTGGCCTGGGGATCTAGGAGGGGTTGGAGTCTCAATTCGATCTCTTTCCGAGTCACGCAGTCCTCGATGCCCAACTGCGCACCAAGAGCTAGAGCCGCTCCGGCCAACGCTACCCATCCCAAGGCACTCTCGAGGGACTGAGCCGACGATTCATCAGTCCAAGGCTTTGCTTCGAGCGCCTCGACTACGCTCCCGAACCTCTTTGACGCCTCGCCCTGCTTCTGAGACAGAGACAGAGACAGAGACAGAGGCAGAGACCGAGACAAAGACAGACGCAGAGGCCGAGGCCGAGACAAAGACAGACGCAGAGACAGAGACCGCGGCCGAGACAAAGACAGACGCAGAG
>JAXHTF010000083.1 GCA_034211275.1 Acidobacteriota bacterium | reverse complement strand
GCCGAAGACGCCCCCGCGGGCTTTGGCGACGCTCCGCTACCGGCCGGCGGGGTGCCGGCCTGCTGAGGAAAGCGTCCGCTGGGCAACGGCAGCTCCGCCACCGCCGTCGTCTCGTCCCGCGCCACCGCTTGCAGCAACGCCGTCAGATCCTGAGCCAAGGCCTCGCCGGTGGCGTCGGTGAAGCGGCCGCCGTCCACCTCCAGCACCAGGCTCAAACCATCCTCCTGGCGGCGGAAGAAGAAGACGAAGTCGAAGGCCGCCGAGCGCTGCCCCGCCGGGGTCTCCAGCAGCCGCCAGTCGAGCCCCGGCAGCTCGAGCTCTTCCAGCGGCATGCTCTGGTAGGCCACCAGCACCTGGAAGAGAGCCTGGCCGTCCGCCGTGCCGGCGGCGCCGAGCTCCTGTACCAGCTTCTCGAAGGGCAGATCCTGACGGTCGTAGGCCGCCTCCGCCACCCCGCGGGCGCGCCCCAACAACGCCTCGAAGCTCTCCGCCGGCACCACCGAGCAGCGCAGCGGCAGGGTGTTGATGAAGCAACCGACCAGATTCTCCACCGCCTCCTGGGTGCGCCCAGCCACCAGCGTTCCGAGGGTCAGAGCCGGAGCGCCGGTGGCGCGGTGCAACAAAGCGTAGAGCGCCGCCGTCAGCACCGTGAAGAGGGTGGTGCCGCGGCGCCGGGCCAGGGCTTCGAGCTCGTCCATCAAGGCCGAGTCCATCCGCCGGGAGATCAGGAGCACCGGATGCGCGTCCCGGCCCCGCACGTCCGGCTGCAGACGCTCCCCGGGGCCCGCCGCCGTCAGCCCTGCCGCCCGCCACCCGGCGACCTGCTCCGCCGCCGCCGGAGACTCCAGCCAGCGGCGTTGCCAGCGGGCGAAGTCGGCGTACTGCAGCGGCAACTCGGGGAGCGGCAACTCGGGGAGGTCGCCGTCACCGGCATCCAAGCCATAGAGCACCGAGAGCTCCTGCACAAAAGGCCCCAAGCTCCAGCCATCGCAAGCGATGTGGTGCACCACCAGCAGCAGAACGTGGCGGCGGGGGCCGCGGCGCAGCAGGCGGCAGCGCAGCAGGCGTCCTCGGCGCAGGTCGAAGGGGCGGGCTTGGGCCGCCGCCGTCAGCTCCGGGATGAGACTCTCGCCATGGAAAGTCTGCAGATCGATGACCGGCAACAGCGCTGCTGAATCCCGGATCGGCTCCCCCACCTCCGCCCGCGGCGAGCCGTCGACCTCGACGAAGCGGGTGCGGAGGGTTTGATGCCGCTCCTCGATGCACCCCAGGGCCGTCGCCAGCCTCGGAACGTCGAGCTCTCCCTCCAGGTCCAGCGCGAAGGCCAGATTGAAGGCGTTGCTCGCCGGGTGCAGCTGCTGGTGCAGCCACATGCGCTCCTGGGCGTAGGAGAGCGGGGCGGAGCCGCCGTCATTCGCCGTCGTGGGGCCTTCGAGGCGCGGGGCAGCTCCGGCAGCCTGGCCCAGCTCGTCGATGCGGGCGGCCTGCTGCGACAGCTCCGGATGGGCCATGAGGTCGGAGAAGGACATGGCCACGCCGAGGCGGGAACGCACCCGGGCCAGCACTCGGGTGGCGTTGAGGGAGTGACCGCCAAGGGCGAGGAAGTGGTCCCGCCGGCCGACGCCGGGGACCTCCAGCACCTCCTCCCAAATCGCCGCCAGGCGAGCCTCGGTCCCCGGCCGCGGCGGCTCCGCCTCCCCCCGCACCAGATCTGCCACCCCGGGAGCCGGCAGGCGGCGGCGGTCGACCTTGGAGTTGGCGGTGAGGGGGAGCTCAGCGAGCCTTACGTAAGCCGCCGGCACCATGTACTCCGGCAGCTTCCTCCGCGCCAGCTCTCGCGCCTCCGCCGCCACCGACGGCGGCGCCGATTCCGGTACCACCAGATAGGCCACCAGGCGGGCGCTCTCGTCGGAGCTGCGGGTGGCCTGCCCGGCAGTGGAGTCGGAGTCGGTGCGCACCATCACCACCGCGGCGCTCACCGCTGGATGCTCCAGCAGCGCCGCCTCCACCTCACCGGCCTCGATGCGGAAACCCCGCAGCTTGATCTGGTGATCGATACGCCCCAGATATTGCAGCGAGCCGTCCTCGCGATAGCGCGCCAGGTCCCCGGACCGATAGAGGCGGGCACCGGGGACCTCGGAGAAGGGATCGGGTACGAAACGCTGGGCGGTGAGCCGCGGACGGCCCAAATAGCCCCGGGCGATGCGCCCGCCGCCGACGCAGAGCTCCCCGGGGATGCCGATGGGGGCGAGCCCGGCGACGGGGTCCGGCGGAGCGGCGAGCCGCGGCTCGAGGATGCGCAGGCTCTGGTCCGGGATCATCACCCCGACCCCCGGATCCCGGCCGGCAGCCGCCGCCTCCACGTCCTCCCGCAGCAGGCGGCGATAGGTGCCGTGAACGGTGGTCTCGGTGATGCCGTAGAGGTTGATCAGCTCCGGCGCCGCGTCCCCGTAGGCCTCCACCCACGGCGCCAGCGCCCGCACCTCCAGGGCTTCACCGGCGAAGGCCACCGCCCGCAGCGCCCATCCGGGATCGAGCTCGGGGCCGGCGGCGGAGATCTCCTGCTCCGCCCGCAGCAGGGCGAGGAAGGCCGACGGCGTTTGGCTGAGGATGGTCACCCGCTCCTGCCGCAGCAGGCGATGGAAATCCCGCGGCGAGCGGGTCACCTCGTAGGGCGCCACCACCAGCCGCGCGCCGTAGAGGAAGGCTCCCCACAGCTCCCACACCGAAACGTCGAAGGCGAAGGAGTGAAAGAGGGACCACACGTCCTCGGCGCCGAAGCGGAACCACTTCTCGGTGCCCGCCAGCAGATCCACCGGGTGGGAGTGGGGGATGAGCACCCCCTTGGGCTGCCCGGTGGAGCCCGAGGTGTAGATGATGTAGGCGAGGGAATCCACCGACGCGGCGGGTGGGGGATCGGTGTCGGGTAGGGGGTCTCGGCCAACCTCGGGCAACAACTCCTCCCAGACCAACCGCGGGACCGCCGGCGCATCGGTCTCCGCCGACAGCAGGCCCGCCAAGGAGCGCTGGGTGAGCACCAGGGCGGCGCCGGAGTCGCGCACTACGAAGGCCAGCCGCGCCGGGGGATAGACCGGGTCCAGGGGCACGTAGGCGCCGCCGGCCTTGAGCACCGCCAGGATCGCCGTGACCATCTCCACCCCGCGCTCCAGCAGCAGCGCCACCGGCACCTCCGGACCGACCCCCAGCTGCCGAAGCCGGTGCGCCAGGCGGTTGGCCCGGGCGTTGAGCTCGCCGTAGGTCGCGGTCCGGTACTCACCCTCCGGCCCTCGGAAGGTCACCGCCGGTGCCTCCGGAGTGCGCCGCGCCCAGCCCTCGAAGCCCCGATGAAGGGGCTCCCGCCGCAGGGTCTTCCAGCACATGTCGCCGCCCCCGGGATTCCACGCCAACAGCCGGCGCCCCTCGGCCTCCGGCAGCAGTGGCAGCCGCCAGACGGATTCCTCGGGGTGGCGGCACACCGTCGAGAGCAGCGTGCGGTAGCGAGTCAACCACCGGTGGGCGGTGGTTTCGTCGAATAGCCCGGCGTCGTATTCCAGGTGCAGAATCCAGCCCTGGGCCGTGTCCTCGACGGTGAGAGTCAGGGCGAGAGCGGAAGCGAAATCGGAGGACTCGGCGCCCGCCGCTCCTTGGTCCGACCCATCTTCCGAACGATCCGAGGGTCCGCTAGTGGCCTGGTAGGCGAAGGCCACCGGGGTCAGGGCCCGCAGGTCTCCCAGTTCCTCCCAGTCTACGGGGCTGTGCTCGCGGGCTTTCCGCCAGGCCTCCTCCACCTGCCCCAGCCAGGCCAGGAACGAAGGTCCGCCGGCAAGCTTCGTGGGCAGAAGAAGAGGGCTCGACTCCTCCTCCCCCGCCGCCATAACCCTCACCACCAAGGCGAAATCCTGCTGCCGCGAGGCCCGGGCCAGCAGGATCTGAAACGCCGCCAGGGCCACCACCGGCAAAGACGTACCGGCGCGCCGAGCCAGCTCCTCCACCAGCGCTGGATCGTCGAGCCAAGGCTCCCCCAAGCGCTGATTGGAGGGAGCAGGCTGCTGCGCCGGCCGGGGATGGTCGGGAATCAGCTCCAGGGCCGGTACATCCCGCACAAGCTCCCGCCAGAAGCCCCCGCGGGGCTCCTGGGCGCGCTCCGGGGAGACCGTCTCCTGCGCCCCCACCTCCTGCCGCGGCACGGCGTCGGCGATCTTCGGGCTCATGCCTCCTCCATCAGCAGGGCGCTGGCTTCTTCCTCGCTCAGCTCCTCGAGCTCGGCGATGACCAGATCCTCGATCTCCGCCGCCAGCTCCGCCACCGTCGGCGCCTCAAAGAGCAGACGCAGGGGGAGCTCGATCTCGAAGAGCTCCCGCAGCCGCGCCATGGCCTGGGTGGCCAGCAGTGAGTGGCCGCCGAGGTGGAAGAAGTTGTCCAGAGCGCCCACCGGCTCCACTCCCACCACCTGCTGGAAGATCTCCGCCACCGCCTCCTCGACGTCGGTGCGCGGCGCCAGATACTCCCGCTCCGGCAGCGCCAGCTCCCCCTGCTGCGCCGCCAGCGCCTTGCGGTCCACCTTGCCGTTGGCGGAAAGGGGCAGCTCGTCGAGGGTGAGGATCGCCGCCGGCACCATGTACTCCGGCAGCTGCGGACGCAGGAAAGCTTCCAGATCCTCGTCCTCCGAGCCCTCCCGGCGCACCACGAAGGCCGCCAAGGTCTGATCGCCACGGGCGTCCGGCAGCGCCAGCACCACCGCCTGGGCCACCCCCGGCCCGCGGCTCAGCACCGCCTCGATCTCCCCCAGCTCGATGCGGTGGCCGCGCACCTTGACCTGGTGATCGATGCGCCCCAGGAAGTCCAGCTCCCCCTCCGGCAGATAGCGCGCCAGATCGCCGGTGCGGTAGAGGCGGGCGCCGGCCCGGCCGAAGAGATCAGAGCCCGAGAGAGCAGGGGCGAAGGGATCCGGACGGAAGACCTCCGCGGTGCGCCGGGGCTCGTCCAAGTAGCCGCGGCCGACGCCGAGACCGCCCACCCACAGCTCCCCCGCCACTTCCACCGGCGCGGGCAGACCGCCGGGGCCGAGGACGTAGAGCTGGGTGTTGACCACCGGCCGGCCGATGGGCACGGTGGCCAGCTCCGGCGGCAGATGCGTCGGCAGGAAGGCATGGCTGACGTCGTCGGAACATTCGGTGGGGCCGTAGGCGTTGACCAGCCGCGCCCGGGGATAGCGCTCCTGCCAGCGGCGGGCCAGCTCCGGCGGCAGGGCCTCGCCGGTGGGCACCAACCAGCGCAGCCGGGCCAGCCCGGGAGCGTCCACCGCACCGTCGAGCATCATCCGCAGAATCGACGGCACCGTCTCCAGCACCGTCACCGCCTGATCCTCCACCCGCCGCAGCAGCTCCGCCGGATCGTGGGCCACCTCGTCCTCGAAGACGTGGACCTCGCCCCCCACCACCGCCATGGCGAGGAATTGCCACACCGAGATGTCGAAGCATTGGGACGCCGTCTGGGCCAGCCGGTCCGCCGGCCCCAGCTGCAGGTCCCGGATCTTCGCCAGCAGATGGTTGACCATGCCCCCCTGCATCACCATGGCACCCTTGGGCTTGCCGGTGGAACCGGAGGTAAAAATCGTATAGGCCAGGTCGTCGTGGCGGGGCGGCGAAGAGGGTACGGAAGGAAGTGCAGAAGGAAGTGCAGAAGGAGGCGTCGATGGCGCTGCTTCGGCCTCCAGCGGCACCACCTGCAGGCCGGGCACCGCCGCTGCCAGCTCGCCGCCGCGCTCACCGTGAGCTCCATCCACCAGCAGCCATCCGGCGCTGGAGGCTTCCAGGATCTGCTGCGACCGCGCCGCCGGATGCCGGGGATCGAGGGGCAGATAAGCCGCCCGGCGCCGGAACACCGCCAGCATCGTCACCAAGAAGAGGGTCGAGCGGTGAGCCAGCAACGCCACCAGATCGCCGGGTCCGATGCCCGCCGCCGCCAGCCGCTCGGCGAGGGCGTCGGCGTGGGCGGAAAGCTCGCCGTAGGTCAGAGCCTCGCCGCGGAAGCGCACCGCCACCGCCGGAGCGCGCATCCGCACCACGGCGTCGAAGAGCTCGAGGAAGGTCTCCGCCGGCAGCGTCACGGCGCTGTCGTTCCACTCCCACAGAACCTGCTGGCGCTCCGCCGGCGACAGCAGCGGCAGCCGCGCCACCGGTGAGTCGGGCTGCTCCAGCACCGCCTCCAGCAGGCGCCGGTAGTGACGCCCCAGGCGCTGGGCGAGGGTGCGTTCGAAGAGGGCGGTGGCAAAGTGCAGCGCCGCGCTGATGGAGCCGTCGGGCTGACGCAGGAGCTCGAAGAAGAGCTCGAAGCGGGTGGTGCCGCTCTCCACCCGCAGCGGCTCCAGAACCAGCCCGGGGAGCTCCAAGCGCTCCACCGGCGGCTCCTGGAGTGCGAACATCACCTGGAAGAGAGGCGAGCGGGCCAGATCGCGCTCCGGGTTGAGCTCCGCCACCAGTCGCTCGAAGGGCAAGTCCTGGCGGGCGTAGGCTTCCAGGGTGGCGTCCCGGGCCTGCTCCAGAAGCTCGCCGAAGGGCAACTTCGCCGGCACCCGGGCGCGCAGCACCAGGGTGTTGACGAAGAAGCCGATGAGGGGCTCCAGCTCCTGCCGCGGCCGGCCCGCCACCGGCACGCCGACGCTCAAATCCCCCTGGGCGGTGGTGCGCCGCAGCAGCGCCTGAAACGCCGCCAACAGCACCATGAAGAGAGTGGCCCCGCGCTGCCGGGCGAAGCCTCCGAGGCTCTCCACCAGCTCCGCCGGCAGCACCAGCCACTCGGTGCCCCCCTCCGGCGCACTCTCCGGCAGAGGCCGGCGGCGGCGCGGCAGCACCAGCGCCGGCGGCGCGTCTTGCAGGCGCTCCCGCCAATACTCCAGCTGCCCTTCCAGCGCCTCCCCCTCGAGCAGTCCTCGCTGCCAGGCGGCGTAATCCGGATATTGCACCGCCAGAGGCGCCAGCTCCGACTCGCCGCCGGCGGCGTAATGCTCTCCCACTTCCCGCAACAGCAGCGCCATGGACCAGCCGTCGGAGATCAGGTGGTGCATGGCGAAGAGCAGGGCGTGGCGCTCTTTCTCCAGGCGTACCAGGGTCAGCCGCAGCAGCGGTGCCCGGCCGAGGTCGAAGGGGCGGCGGGCGTCCCGAGCCACCAGGCGATGGAGCTCCCGGCGGCGGGACTCCTCCGGCAGGGCGCCGAGATCGACGGCGGGCAAGGGCAAGGCCACCCGACGGCGCACCCGCTGCCGGGGGCTGCCCTGATGCTCCACCAGCTCGCTGCGCAGCACCGCATGGCGGGCCACTACGGAGCGGAAGGCGCGGGCCAGGCGCGCGGGCTCCAGCTCGCCCCGCAGCTCGACGGCGCTGGGCAAGTTGTAGGCGGTGCTGCCGGGATCCAGCTGCTCCAGGAACCACAGCCGCTCCTGGGCGAAGGAGAGCTCCAGCTCGCCGCCGCCCCCCCCTTCAAACTCCCCGAGCAGGGAGCCGGCGGGAATCGGCGGCAGGGCCGGAGCGGCCTCCTGGGATTCCTCGCCCTCCTCCAGCAGCCGCGCCAGCTCCGCTACCGTCGGATGCTCGAAGAGGCGGCGCAGAGACAGGTCGTAGCCGCAGACGCCGCGCACCCGGGAGATCAGCTGCATGGCGAGCAGCGAATGACCACCGAGATCGAAGAAGCCGTCGTGGATGCCCACCGCCTCGACTCCCAGCACCTCGCACCAGATCTCCGCCAGCCGGTGCTCTAACTCGCTCCTCGGAGCCGCCCCCTCGCCCTCTTCAGCGGTCCCCGACGGCACCACCCAGGAGGCCTCCTTCGCGCCCCGCTCCAGGGACCGCCGGTCGATCTTGCCCACGGGAGTGCAGGGCAGCTGGTCGAGGAAGGCGTAGGCGGCGGGGAGCATGTAGCCGGGGATCCGGCGGCGTAGGAAGCGGTGAACCTCGGCGGCGGTCTTGGCGGTCTCTTCTGCTTTGCCGGCGCCTCCCACGACGACATACGCTCCCAGGCTGAGGCCGGCGGCCCCGGAACGGGCGATGACCAGCGCCTCGCGCACCGCGGGGTGAGCTCCGAGGGCCGCCTCCACCTCCCCCAGCTCAACCCGATAGCCACGAATCTTGAGCTGCTGATCCCGCCGCCCCCGGAACTCCAGCCGGCCGTCGGCGAGGCGGCGGACGAAGTCGCCGGTGGCGTAGAGACGGGCGCCCTCCGACTCAGCGCTCAGAGGGTTCGAGAAAGGATCCGGCCGGAAGGCATCGGCGGTGAGCCGAGGCCGCCCGAGATAGCCCCGGGCGATGGCGCCGCCGCCGAGATAGAGTTCTCCGAGAACCCCCAGCGGCACCGGCGCGCCCCGCGGGTCCAGCACGTGGGCGGCGACTCCAGGCAGGGGCCGGCCGATGGAGTCATCCCCCGCTCCCCTATTCCCGGCGCCGGCGTCCGCCGCCGTCGCCACCACCGTGCCCTCGGTGGGACCGTAGGTGTTGAGCAGGCGAGGACGGCCTCCGTGCTGCTGGGCCAGGCGCCGCCAGGCGTCGAGACGTTCCTGAGACGCTCCCTCGCCGCCGATGATCAGCAGCCGCAGGCTCGGCGGGAACCAGGAGCGAGACGCCGGGGCGGCGGCCTCGTGCTTCGTCTCCAGATCCCGTTTCGTTTCCAGATCCGCGACCAGCTGATGCCAGAAAGCCGTGGGCAGGGTCGCCACCGTCACCCCATGCTCGGCGCACCCCAACAGGAGCTCGCCGGCATCGAGCATCGCCTCGCTGCGCAGCACCAGGGCGCCGCCGGCGGCGAGGGTGGGGAAGATCTCCTCGATGCTGGTGTCGAAGCTGACGGAGCAGAATTGCAGCATGCGGTCCGCGGCGGTGAGGCCGTAGGTGGCCAGCGCTCCCCGCACGTAGTGCACCGCGGCGCCGTGGGAGATCACCGTGCCCTTGGCCTCACCGGTGGAGCCGGAGGTGTAGATCAGGTAGGCGGCGTCGGCGGCCTGCACCGCCGGCAGGGGTACCGGCGCCGGGCCGCCCTGGAGGGCGTCGTCGAGGAGCAGCTCGGGGATGCCGCAATCCGGCGTCGTGGCCAGCAGTGCCTGGGTGGTGAGGAGGAGGGCGGCACCGCAGTCCTCGAGCATCTGGCGCTGGCGGGCCTCAGGATAGTCGGGATCCACCGGCACGTAGGCGGCACCGGCCTGGAGGGTGCCGAGCATGGCGACGATGACCGCCGGCCGGCGGTCCACCCGTAGCGCCACTCGGCTGCCGGGCCCGACGCCCCGCCGCCGCAGCCGATGGGCCAGCCTGCGGGCGGCGCCCCAGAGCTCACCGTAGCTCACCACGCCGCCGGACCAGATCACCGCCGGCGCTTCGCCATCCGCCGCCGACTCGTTCTCCATGAGGGCCGCCACCAGGCCGTGGAGAGTCTCCGGGATCTCTTCTCCCGTTCCATCGGAAGAAGTCTCAGGAAAGAAGACCGCGTTCTGCTCCGCCACCAGCTGGTGCCGCTGCGCCGCCGGGAGCAAGGGCAGATCTTCCAGCGGGCGATGCGGCTCCGCCAGCGCGGCCGCCACCAGCACGGCGAAGCTCTGCGCCCACCGGCGGGCGGTGGTGGCGTCGAAGAGGTCGCGGTCGTACTCCAGCGAACCCTCGGCTCCCTCCCCCCGCTCCGCCAGGCTGAGGAAGAGATCGAGGTGCGCCGCGCCGCGGTCGATGATCAGTGGCTCCAGCTCCAGCCCCGGCAGCTGCAACGCCTCGGTGGGCAAATTCTGCAGCGCGAAGAGCACCTGGAAGACCGGATGATGGGGCAGCCGGCGATCGGGATTGAGCTCCTCCACCAGCCGCTCGAAGGGCAGGTCCTCGTGCTCGAAGGCCTCCAGCACGGCCTTCTTGGCGGGCCCCAGGGCGTCAACCAGGGAGCTACCGGTCGCCCGGCGCAGCCGCAGCGGCAGGGTGTTGGAGAAATAGCCCAGAAGCCCCTGGACCTCGGGCCGCCGGCGCCCCGCCACCAGCACTCCCGTCACCGTATCCCCTTGACCGGCCAGACGCCCCAGAAGGACATGGTAAAGGGTGTTGTAGACCATGAAGGGAGTCACATCCCGAGCCTCTGCCAGCTTTCGCACCGCCGCCACCGTCGCTCCCGGTAGAGCGAACTTGAGCGTCCGGCCCCGGTGATCGGAGCTTTGGGAGCGCGGGCGGTCGGTGGGCAGCTCGAGGGTTTCCGGCGCGTCCTCCAGCGCCCGCTGCCAGTAGCCCAACAGACGCTCCAGCGCCTCCCCCTCCAGCTGCCGCCGCTGCCAGACGGCGAAGTCGGCGTATTGGATCGGCAAGGGCAGCAGCGGTGACGCACTCCCCCCTTTCGAGTAAGCCTCGTAGAGGGTCCGGATCTCCGCCAGCAGCACCCCCAGCGACCAGCCGTCCGCGGCGATGTGGTGCACCGTCAGCGCAGCGATGTGGTCCTCGGCTCCCAGGCGCAGCAAGAGCCCTTCGATGAGCCGGCCGGCGGCGAGGTCCAGGGGCCGGCGGCCGGCGCGCGCGGTCAAGTCGTCCGCCAGCTCCTGCGCTAGCTCCGAGGCCCCGGTCTCCGCCAAACCGGAGAGGTCCACCAGCGGCAGCGGGACGTTCCTTTCCCTCGGCGCCGGCGCGGCGATCTGCACGCCCTCGCCGTCCTGCTCCTGGAAACGGGAGCGCAGCACCTCGTGCCGCTCCAGCACCGTCGCCAGCACCCGCCGCAGCACCGCCGGCCGCAGCTGGCCCCGCAGGCGCACCGCCAGCGGCAGGTTGAAGGCGGCGGTGCCGGGCTCCCAGCGTTCGAAGAAGAAGACCCGCTGCTGAGTGAAGGAGAGGGGCAAAGGCCCATCCCGGGGCACCGTCGGAATCCCCCGGGGGCGCTCCTCGCCGCCGCTCTGCTGCTTGCGCTTGCGCAATGCCCGCAGAGCCAGGAGGGTGCGCAGATCCGCCGCCTTCGACGCTTCTTTCTTGGCGGGTTCCTCGGCGGGATCCTCGGCGGACACTGCGGCGGCTTCCTTGCGCTCCGCCAGCGTCTCCAGGTAGCTCTGGAAGCCGTCCATGGAGGTCTCTTCCAGCAGCCGATGGGCCGCCGCCCGGGACTCCGCGGCGACGCGCCGGTAGTGCTCATCGTCCTGCAACAACCGCGTCAGCGCCTCGCGCCAGGGGCCGATGTCCTGCTCCGGGACCTTGGCCACCGGTAGATTGCGCTCGTCGAAGGCGTTGGTGTAGCCCTCCAGGGGCCGCACCGGCAGCAGCGGCTCGACCCCCAGCTTGGCCTCCGGCAGGCCGCCGACATCGGAAGCCAGCACCGGCAGGCCCCGCAGCAGCGCCTCCACCGTCGAGCGGCCGTAGGCCTCGTGCCACAGCGAGGGCATGAGCAGCACCCGGGTGCGGGCGAAGATCTCGTCGATGTCGTCCACCGGGTCGAGCACCGTGACGTTGGGCAAGGCCTCCATGCGCCGGCGATCCTCGGCGGTGGTGCCCCAGGTGGGAACCGCGGCGAAGGAAACCTCGGGCAGAGACTCCGCCAGCGGCAGGAAGATGCTGATGCCCTTCACCGCGCAGGGATTGATCATGGTGACGAAGCGGTCCCCAGCGCCCAGCCTCTCCAAGCTGGAAGCCTCGAGCTGGCGGGCGCCGAAATCCGGGAAGGGGCCGGTGCCCAGGGTCAGAACCGGCAGCCGCAACACCTTCGCATCGAGACCGCCCCAGCGGCGGATGTAGTCGCGCAGGAAGTCGCTGATGCAGGCGATGCCGGCGGCGCGGCCGAGCATCTCCCGCCGGGCCTCGCTGGGGGCGAAGGAGTCGGGACCGAAGGGCAGGTTGAAGGTGGTGCGGGCGAGGTAGACCACCCGCTCCGGTGCCGCCTCCAGGGCCGCCTCCAGCAGCACCTGGCCGGTGTCCTCGGAGGAGACCAGGATCCAATCCGGCTGCAGCCGCTGCGCCGCCTCTCCCACCGCCTTGGCCAGCTCGCCGCGCTGGTGCACGGCGTGCACCTCGACGCCTTCGAGGTGGAAGCGGTCGGTGCCCGGGACGGTGCCGCCGAGGACGTCGATGCCGCGCTCCGCCAGCGCCCGGTGAAAGCCCGACCGATCTTCCAACCCCACCTGCACTCCCACCGCCGGCGCCACCGCCGCACAGCGGTGGCCGCGACGAGCGAGATCTTCCAGCAGCAAGCGATTGCCCTTGCTGGCACCCCCCAAAGCCGGCACCCAGGTGGTGTTCTGGACCAGCAGCAGCCTCACCGAGCTCCTCCTCCCCAGATCCCCGGCCGAGGCTCGACCGCAGACAGCATCCGCTTCGAGGCCAGCTTCAAGAGCCGCTCCCGCGGAGCGCCGCTTGCTCTTCCTCCAGCAGCGCCTGGACTTCTTCCTCCGACAGACCTTCGAGCCCCGCCAGGTCGGCCTCGTCCACGTCACCGATGAGCAGCTCCTCGATGACCCGACCGATGCCCTCCACCGTCGGATTGTCGAAGATGGCCATGAGCGGCAGATCGACGTCGAAGTCGAGCTGGATGCGCGACAGGATCACCGTCCCCAGGAGGGAATGGCCACCGATGCGGAAGAAATGCTCGTGGACGCCGATCTTCTCCAGGCCCAAAACGTCGCACCAGATCTGCGCCACCTGCTCCTCGATGGGATTTCGCGGGGCGACGTAGGGCACTTTCTCCCGGGCACCGGCAGCGTCGCCGGAGCCGCGTCGCTGCAGGATCTCCCGGGCGATGGCGTCGACGTCGCAAAGCTCCAGCGCCCGCTGGTAGAAGGCCGGCGGCGGACCGGCAGCAGCACCGGCACCCTCGGTGGACACCTTCGCGGTCCCGGCGGCGGCCGGCTCCGGCGGGGGCACCTCCGGCGGCGTTTCCGGCCGAAGCTGCCACGCTGCAGCCTCCGCCGCCGGCAGGCGCAGCCGAAAGCCGTCGCCCTCTTCGCTCTTGTCGGCCCCCGGCACCTGCGTCGAAGCCTGCTCTAGGAAGCGCGCCATGGGAGCGTTGCGATGGGTGGGCCGGAAGGGGATCTCCACCGCCTCCAGACCGTGGTGCTGGGCCACCCTGCCCAGCTCCGCCACCAGGCGGTGCTCGACGCCGCGGCCCAGGGTGCGGCAACTCATGAGCAGGTTCTCCACCTCCAGCGCCGTCTCCCCCAGGCGATAGAGAGAGCAACCCACCAGGCCGTAGTCGCCGAAGCGATCCCGCACCCGCACCACCCGGCAGCCACCATCGCCGGGGGCATCGAGGAAGGTCGTCACTTCCGCTTCCGAAAGCACCCGGGTGGTGGCGTTGAATTGGGTCACCCGCTGGGTCATCTGGGAGACCCGGGGCACGTCCTCGGCGCTGAGGGGCCGCTGCTCTACCTCCAGCTCGAGGCCGGCGAGGAACTCCTCCAGGCTCGGCGCCGACCGGCGCAGCTCCTCGCGTTGCTGATTGGCCTGGTAGAAACCGGCGCGTCGGCGGTCTTCCTCGGTGACCTGGAAGCGGTCGAAGGGCCAGGCGTGGGCAAGGAAGGTCTGCATCGAGGCTTCCCCCAGCTCCGGACCTTCTGGCTCGGGTAGGGGCAGGACCGTCACCGCCGGGCAGCTGGCTCGCACCTCGGCGCATTCCACCGGGTTGTCGTCGAGGAAGACGAAGCGGTCGAGACCGAAGCCCAACTCCTCCGCCAGCTCCCCCAAGGCCTGGGATTTGGGCTCCCAGGAGATCTTTCGCGCCACCACGTGGTCCAGGCTCAGGGGCATCTCCTGGCGGCGGCGGAAGACCTCCACCACGTCGGCGTCGGCGTTTTTGCTCACCAGCGCCACCAGCATCCCCGCGTCCCGCTGCTGCACCAGGAAGTCCTGCAGCCGCCGGCGGGCCGGGCCGAGACCCACGCCGTCGGCCCCCACCTCGGCGCAGGCGCCGTCCCACAGGGTGTTGTCGCAGTCCACCGCCACCACCTTGAACGGCGGCCGCCGCAGCGCCACCACCCGGCGGGCCAGCAGGGTCCCCAGAGCAGTAAAGTACTCCGGCGTGAAGGGCACGTGCCCCACCTCGTCGGTGAACGGGTCGTGGATGCGGGGGACGGGATAGAGTTCCGCGACTTCGCCGGCGGTGACGGGATAGACGCCGTCCAGCGCTTTCAGCCCCTGGGCCAGCCGGGCGTCCAGGGCACGCCAGAAGCCCGGCTGATCCGCCGGGTCGGGCGACGGGCAGACCGCCACCAGCCAAGGGATCGGGCTCTTCTGCGCAGCACTGGCTCCCACAGCATTGGCCCCGACAGCATTAGCCCCCACAGCATTAGCAAGTGCCGCCAGCAGC
This sequence comes from Acidobacteriota bacterium, assembly GCA_034211275.1. NCBI lineage: Bacteria > Pseudomonadati > Acidobacteriota > Acidobacteriota bacterium. The sequence goes on along the minus strand of JAXHTF010000083.1, from coordinate 11,799 downwards.
TCGTCCACCCGCTCCTGAAGCTCGTCTCGGGAGGGCAAAGCCTCCGCCTCGCCCCGGTAGTGCACCCAATCCGCCAGCCGCAGCAGCACCAGGTTGACGCCCTGGCGATTGGTGGCGAGGGCACTGGTGGGGTCGAGGAGCTGTTGGAAGACCTGGTTGTAGGGCGCCAGCTCGATGCGGGGCTTCCAGCCCGCCTCTTCGAGCCAGAGCTCCAGGGGCTCGCCCACCAGATCGGCGGTGAAGGTAGCGGCGACGGCCACCGGCAGCTCCGGTGCCTCGCCGGAGGCCTCGTCGGGGATCTTTCGGGAGCCTTCTTCGGGAGCCTCTTCCCGCTGCCGCTGCACCTCCCGCAAATCCAGCAGCCGTCGGGGGATCTCCAGCGTCGCCAGGGGCTGATCCGGATCCGCCGCCAGCGCCATCAGCGCCGCTCGGTAGAGCTCGGCAATAGCCTCCGCGGTGGCGGGCTCGAAGAGATCCGTGGAGTAAACCAACAGCCCTTCCAGGCCCCCTCCCAAAGCACTATCCCGCTCCTCCATGGAGAGGTCGAGGTCGAAGGGTGCCTTGTCCGGCAACACCTGCAGGAAGTCGAGGTCGAGGCCCGGCAGCTTCAGATCCCGCAGCGGCTGGTTGTTGAGGCGGAAGAGCACCTGGAAGAGGCCGGCCTCGCCGCGTCCGGTATCTTCCGCCTGCTCCCGCAGCACCTCCACGACCTTCTCCGCCGGCAGATCCTGGTGCGCCAGGGCCCCCAGGGTCGCCTCCCGCACCGTCGCCAGCAGCTGCCGAAGAGTCCCCTGCTCCTCCAGCCGGGCGCGCACCACAAGGTGGTTGGTGAAGCAGCCCACCAGGCGCTCCAAGGGGCGCTGGCCGCGGTTGCTCACCGACAGACCAATGCCTATGTCGGCCCCAAGATCAGCCTCACGGTCGACCCCACTCGTTGCGTCAACGGCGAGCCTCGCCAGCACACCGTGGAAGGCCGCCAGCAGGGTCATGAACAGGCTGGCGCCCTCGTCGACGCTGAGGCGATTGAGGGCCTCGGCGGTGGCGGCGTCCAATGAGAAAGCGTGGGTGCCACCGCGGCTCGCCGGCACCGCCGGCCGGGGGCGGTCCGTCGGCAGGCCCAGGCGCGGGTCGTAGCCGTCGAGGGTCCGGCGCCAGAAATCCATCCGCTGCTCCAACAGCTCGCCGGTGAGGCGCTCCTGCTCCCAGGCGGCGAAGTCGCCGTATTGCACCGGAAGCGGTTCCAGGGGCGATACTACGGCTTCGCCGGTTTCCAGGCGCGCCTGATATTCGGCGCCCAGCTCTCCCAGCAGCAGGCCTACGGACCAGCGGTCGAAGATCAGGTGATGGATGGTGAAGACGAAGACGTGGCGGTCGGCGGCCTCGCGCACCAGAACGGTGCGTAACAGAGGCCCGGCGGAGAGATCGAAGGGCTCCAGGGCGTGGCTTCTGGCCAGCTCCACCACCCTCCGGCGCCGCTCCTCCGGCGGCTGTCCCGAAAGGTCCAGGAAGGCCATGGGTGGTGGCGGCGCGTCGAAGCGCTGGCTCGGCCGGCCGCCCTGCGAATCCACCGCCGCACGCAGAATCTCGTGCCGCTCCACCACGGCCTGCAGTGCCCCCTCGAAGGCCGACGGCTGCAGATCCCCCACCAGCTCGACGGTGAGAGGAATATTGTTCGCCGCCGCCTCCGGGCGCAGCTGGTCGAGAAACCACAATCGCTGCTGGGCGAAAGAGAGGGGGAAGCTCTGCCCCTGCCGCGGGAGATGTGGAATCTCCCTGGCTCCGGCGGGCGGTTTCGCCTTCTTCTTGCGCAGCTTCTGCAGCTTGCGCCGCAGCAGTTCTTGTTCCTCCGGGGTCAGATCGCCCAGGTCCTTCAACACATCGTCCATTCCAAACTCCTGGGTTGGACTCAAAAAAAGCATCCCCACCGCCCCTCGGCGGTCGCGACAACCAAGATCCCTCTGCTGGATCCCTAAGACTTAGCAGTCAATTCCAGGACGGAAAGCCGCGTCGCGGGCGGTGGCCTCACTCTGGGTGAGTGCTCCGCCCCGAACTGCCCGGGACAGCTGAGCCGAGACCCGTCCCCAAAATCAATGGAAATCGAGAAAAATATCTCTCAGCACAATTACATTTGACGTATACGCGACTTCCTCTGCTCAATAAATACCTATGATTTCATCAGGCACCAGTTCCTTCATGGGAAGTCATTCCGCAAGCCCGGTGGTTCCATTCCCTGGTACTATCTACGGCTCTTGAGGACGAGAGTTGAGGTCGCGATGAAGGAACTCCCCCCAAACAGCCCACCAGATCCCCACGAGCTAGCGGCTCTCCCCGCCCAGGAAGCCCTCACCCAGCTGGTGGACGAGGAAGGAGGGCGCATCTATCGGGTCGCCATGAAGCTCTGTGGGCACCCGGAGGACGCCGCCGACCTGGTGCAGGACGTCTTTCTCGAGGCCTACCGACACTGGGATCAATTCCGCGGCGACGCCCAGCCCACCACCTGGCTCTACACCATCGCCGCCCGCGCCTGCCAGCGAGCCCGGCGCAAGCGCTCCGGCGAGCCCAAGGTCCTGGAATCTCTGGACGACCTTTTGCCGAGACCCCAGGACCGCATTCCCGACCTGGCGACGGTGGAGGAAGGGCCCCTGGCCCAGCAGCTGCGCAAAGAAACCCGAGAGCGAGTGGAAGCGGCCATCGCCGAGCTGCCGGAGCACTACCGCATGCCGCTGGTGCTCAAAGAGATCCTGGAGCTGCCGGTGGCGGACGTGGCGCAGATCCTGGACCTCAAAGAGGCGACGGTGAAGACCCGGCTGCACCGCGCCCGGCTGCAGCTGCGGGAGGCGGTGGCGGAAGGGCTGCCCCAGCGCTCCGCCCCCCATCCCAATCACGACCGCCAAGTCTGCCTCGACCTGCTCGCGGCGAAGCAGGAGGCCTTGGACCGCGGCGTCCCCTTCCGCGTGCCCCCGGAAGAGCTCTGCACCCGCTGCCAAGCGCTCTTCGAGACCCTCGACCTGACCCAGAATGCCTGCCGCCAGCTACGCCAGGGGGAAATGCCCCCGCAGCTGCGCCAAGAAGTGGTGGGCTCTTTCGCCGAATCCGCCGGCGCCTGACCCCGCCGGATCCCGGTCCGGCACCCCCTCGTCCCCGAGTCGCTCCGAAAGTCTGAAACCTCCCGGCCCTTCCGTGCCTCCTACCCAATGGAGGTGATGGATGACTCTTCACGGCAGAATTTCGGCGAGAACAGCGAGGCCCCCCTGGGGAGTCCTGGCGCTGGTGGCCCCCCTAGCGCTGGCGACAAGCCTGGCGCTGGCGGCCCCGCTGCTGGCTGAGGAAACGACAACCGACTCGAGGCCTCCAGCGGAGCAGCGTTTGCTCTCCAGCCTGGAAGCTGCCCTGGTGCAGCCCATGGCCCAGGCGGCGGCGGCTCGGCGTGAAGCCCAACGCCAGGAGATTCACGCCGGCACCGCCGCCGCCGCTCCGGAAGTGGAGTGGCAAAGCGAAGGGCTGGATTCCAGCTTCGGGCGCGAGCTCAACGCCGTGGACAGCCTGCGGCTGCGCAAGGAAGTCCCCCTCTTCGGTCAACACAAAGACGGCCGGGCGGTGCGGCACCAGGCGGACAAGACCCTGGAAGCCGCCGGGCGGCTGCAGTCCTTGGAGATCGCCGGCGAGGCGGCGCGGGCCTGGCTGGACTTGGCGGTGACGCTGGAGCAGCGCACCCTCGCCGAGCATCGTCTCACGCGCCTGGACCGCGCCCTGCTGATCCAGCGCAAGCGCCTGGAATTGGGTGAGGTCGCCGGTGCGGAGGTGGCCCAGCTGGAGCTCCAGCGAGCCACCGACGACCTCGCCCTGCGCACGCTGGCGGTGCGCCAACGGAGCCTGGAGGAGCGGCTACAGCTCCTCGCCGGCGACGCTCCAACACCCCATGGGGGAGACCTGGCGGAGCTGGTGACGAGCTTGCCGCCGGTGCCGGCCGAGCCCGAACGCTCCGCCAGCCCCTACCGCGATGCCGCGGAGCAACAGCTGCTGCTGGCGGAGCGCGAGGCCGACTGGACCCGTGGCCGGGCCTGGGGATTGCCGGAGCTGGAATTCCAGATCCAGCGAGTGCCCAGCCTCGAGGGCCAGTCCGCCTTCGAAAGCTACGGCCTGCGGCTCGCCGTCCCACTGCCCCTGGGCCGCTCCGGCAAGGCGCGCAAGGCTGCTGCCGCGGCGCGGACGGATAGCGCCAACGCCGAGGTCCGCATCGCCACCGCCCGTCTCGAGCAGCGCCTGGCGGAAAGTCAGGCCGCCCTCCAGAACGCCCGCGAGACCCTCGGGGAGCTGCGTCCGCTGGAGGCGGAGCTGCCGTCCACCGAGCATTCCCTGGCGGAGCAATTCCGCCTCGGAGCGGTCTCCTACCTGGTTTACATCGACGGCCTGGCGCGCCTGGACGGCCTCCGCTCCCAGTTGGTGGACGTCCGCCGGGCGCTGCTCCAGGCCCGACTGGAGCTAGGCCTGCTCCTCGCTTCCGAACAGTACTTCCCCCTGCCCCCGTCGCTCCTGGAGGACCCATCATGAACGCCGCCGGATACCGCCTTCGCCATCACTCTCGGTCCTCGGGGCCGGGGTCTTCCTCCCCAAGACGCGCCCGGAGGCCCTCCCTGCGATCCACCGCAGCGCTGCTGGCCGGGAGCGCCCTCGTCCTCCTACTCGCCTCACCGGCGACGGCCCGGGAAGCGAGCCGGGTAGAGCTCGATCCCCAGGCCGAGGCCCGCGCCGGCGTGCGGGTAGAGGCGGTGGACTCCCAAACCTTCGACGACCGGGTGCGCACCGTCGGCCGCATCGTCCGCTCCCCCGGAGCCACGGTCACCGTCAAGGCCCTGGTAGAAGGTCGGGTGGACGAGCTCTACGTCGCCCCCGGCGACTCGGTGAAGGCGGGCCAGGCCCTGGTGACCCTGCACTCCCACGACCTCCACACCCTCAAGGCCCAATACCTGCGCGCCCGGGAAGCGGCCAAGTTGGCGGAGAGCCGCGTTTCTGCCGGCGAGCAGCTCCTGGCCCTCGAAGGCATCAGCCGACTGGAGCTGGACCAGCGGCGCCAACAAGCTCTGGCGGCGCGGCTCGAAGTCGACGCGGTGGAGGCGGAGATGCAGCACCTGGGCTTCCGGGCCGGGGAAGTGGCCAAGCTCTTCGGCGACCCCAACTGGGAGCCGCGACTAACCTTGCGGGCGCCCAACGGCGGCGTCGTCCTGGATCTGGAAGTGGAGACCCACGGCTGGGTGGAACGGCTGGCACCGCTGATGATGATCGGCGATCCTCAGCGCCTCGAGCTGGAGCTGCAAATTCCTCCGGACCAGGCGGATCGGGTCCAGCCCGGTGACCGGGTGAGCTTCGTGCCGGTGGGACGGCCGGAGCTAGGCGGTACGGCGCGGGTGATCACCCGGGTCCCCGCCGTCGACCCCACCACCCGCACCGTCACCGTCCGCGCCGAGATCCTCGACGGCGGCGGCCAATCCCTGCCGGGGGTCTTCGTCGAAGGCACGGTGCTCCACGGCACCGCCGAGACCATGCCCGTCGTGCCGGTGACGGCGGTGATCCGCCTGGCCGGCTCGGACCACGTCTTCGTACGGGTCGCATCCCACACCTACGAAGCCCGGCCGGTGCGCATTGGCCGGGCGGAAGAAGGCCGCTACGAAGTGCTCGACGGTCTGCGCTCCGGCGAGAACGTCGCGGTGGAGGGAGTCTTCCTGCTCAAATCCGCGCTGCTGCGCTCCGAGGACGCTCCCTAAGAGCTCCGCCCCCGTTTCCGAGCCCCGAGAACCTCCGGAAAGGACACGATGATGCACCGTTTGGTCGAGCTTTCCCTGCGCCACCGCCTGGTGGTGATCCTCTTCGCCCTGCTGCTGGCAGCGGCGGGGCTGCGCTCCTTTCTGATGCTGCCCATCGACGCCTTTCCGGACGTCACCAACATTCAGGTGACGATCATCTCCCAGGCTCCCACCCTCTCGCCCCTGGAGGTGGAGCAGCTGGTGACCTACCCGCTGGAACAGGCGTGCACCGGGCTGCCCCACTCCACCGAGGTGCGCTCGCTATCCAAATTCGGGCTCTCCATGGTCACCGTCGTCTTCGAGGACGGCACCGACATCTACTTCGCCCGCCAGCTCGTCTTGGAACGCATGCTCTCCGCCCGGGACCAGCTCCCGGACGGCGCGGAGTCGGGCCTGGGCCCCATCTCCACCGGCCTCGGCGAGGTCTACCAATACACCCTGGAGAGCGACCAGCGAGATCTCATGGAGCTGCGGGAGCTCCAGGATTGGGTTCTGCGGCCGGTCCTGCGGACGGTGCCCGGCACCGCCGGGGTCGATAGCTTCGGCGGCTACGTGCGCCAATTCCAGGTGGTGGCGGATCCGGCGGCGCTCCGCCGCTTCGACCTCACCCTGGGGGAGCTGGCGGATGCGGTGGCGGCCAACAACGGCGTCGCCGGCGGCGCCTACGTGGAACGAGGCGGCGAGCAATTCGTCGTGCGCGGCGACGGCTGGGTGCGCAACCTGGAAGACCTGGGGGATACGGTGGTGGCCTACCGGGACTCGGTGCCGGTGCTGCTGAGCCAGGTGGCGGAGCTGCAGATCGGCCACGAGCTGCGCCAGGGCGCCATCTCCCGAGACGGCCAGGGCGAAACGGTAGCGGGCATCGTCCTGATGCTCCGCGGCGCCTCCGGCCGGGAGGTGGTGGACGGTATCCGGGAACGCCTGGAAGCCGCCCGCGCCAGCCTCCCGGAGGACGTCGAGATCGTCCCCTTCTACGACCGTAGCGAGCTGGTGGAGACCGCCCTCGGCACGGTGCAGACGGCGCTGCTCCAGGGAGCGGTGCTGGTCACCCTGGTGCTGCTCTTCTTCATGGGACACGTGCGCTCCGCCCTGCTGGTGACCCTGCAGCTGCCCATGGCCGCCCTGGCCACTTTCGTGGTGATGCAGGCGGTGGGGCTTTCCGCCAACCTCATGACCCTCTCCGGCCTGGCCATCGCCATCGGCATGTTGGGAGATGGGGCCATCGTGTTGGTGGAGAACACGGTCCGCCTGTTGGCGGGAGGGGAAGACTCTCCCGAAGGCCGTACCGGAGCGGTGCGGCGCTCGGCCCTGGAAGTGCTGCGGCCGATCTTCTTCGGCGTGGCGGTGATCATCGTCGTCTTCCTGCCCATCGCCTCGCTCCAGGGGATGGAGGGCAAGATGTTCGCTCCCCTGGCCTACACCATCTCCATCGCCCTGGGCTGCTCTCTGATCCTCTCCATGACCCTGATCCCGGCGCTGGCGTCGCTGCTGCTGCACAAGGTACCGATCTTCAGCACCGGCCGCTTCCGCCACCCGGCGGACTATCTGCGCAAGCTCTATCGTCCGCAGCTGCGCTGGGCCCTGAACCACCCCCGCTGGGTGTTGGCCATCGCCGTCGTCCTGGTCCTCGGGGCCGCCGCCCTGGCCCCCACCCTGGGCACCGAATTCCTGCCGGTGATGGACGAGGGCTCGGTGGTGGTCCAGCCCTTCCAGCTGCCGTCGGTCTCCCTACCCCAGGCGCTGGACACGGTGCAGCGCATCGAGAGCGCGCTGATGGAGTTGCCGGAGGTGCGCCACGTGGTCAGCCGCACCGGCCGCTCGGACATCTCATCGGATCCCATGGGGGTCGGCGAGAGCGACGTCTACGCGGTGTTGGCACCGCGCTCGGAGTGGACCACCGCCAGCACCAAGGACGAGCTGGTGAGCGCCATCCGAGCCAAAATGGAGCAAATCCCCGGCGTCGATTTCGGCTACACCCAGCCGATCCAGATGCGGGTGGACGAGCTGCTTTCCGGAGTCAAATCCCAAATCGCGGTCAAGATCTTCGGCGACGACCTCGGCGAGCTCGCCGACCTCGGTGAGCGGGCCGCGGGGCTGCTAGGCGAAGTGCCCGGCGCCGCGGACCTCAAGGTCGAGGCGGTGGAGGGTCTGGGCTACCTGGAGATCCGGCTGCACCGACAGCGCCTGGCCCGCTTGGGCATCAGCGTCGCCCAGGTCCAGGAGCTCATCGAAACCGCCATGGGCGGCCGCGTGGTGACCACCGTACCGGAAGGGGAACGGCGCACCGACGTCGTGGTGCGGCTGCCGGTGGACTTCACCTCGCGGGTAGAGAATTTGCGTTCCCTGCCCCTGGCCACCCCCGGCGGCGAGCAGGTGCGCCTCTCCGAGGTCGCCACCATCGAGCTGGCGGACGGTCCGGCCCAGATCTCCCGGGAGGACGGCCGGCGCCGGGTGGTGGTGGAGCTCAACGTGGTGGGCCGGGACATCGGCGGCTTCGTCGCCGAGGCCCAAGAGACCTTGCGCCAGGGCCTCGACCTGCCGGTGGGCTACTACACCACCTGGGGCGGTCAATTCGAGCAGCAGCAGCGGGCCATGGCGCGGCTGCAGGTGATGGTGCCCCTGGCGCTGCTGCTCATCTTCATCCTCCTCTACCTCAACTTCCACGCGGTGCGGCCGGCGGTGCTGATCCTGGTCAACATTCCACTGGCCCTGGTGGGCGGCATCGTGGGCCTCAAGCTGTCCGGGCTCTACCTCTCCGTCTCCGCCTCCGTCGGCTTCATCGCCCTCTTCGGCATCGCCATCCTCAACGGCCTGGTGATGATCGAATTCTTCACCAAGCTCGAAAGAGAAGGTCAGAGCCGGTGGGACGCCATCGTCGAGGGCGCCGAGCTGCGGCTGCGGCCGGTGATGATGACCGCCGCCACCACCGCCCTGGGCCTGCTGCCCCTGGTCTGGGCCAGCGGCGTCGGATCCGAGGTCCAGCGCCCCCTGGCGGTGGTGGTGGTCTCCGGCGTGGTGACCTCGACGCTGCTGACCCTGCTGGTGCTGCCGGTGCTCTACCATCGCTTCGGCGGCGCCGAGATCGCCGCGGCGCAGGTGGCGGAGGTCCATCCCCCGTCCCCCGAAACCGCCGACGTCTACCCCTCGGGCCTCCATGCCGTCGCCCCCATCCCCGACGCCGACTCCGCCGAATCGCAGGGGGCCGGCCCGGAGGAGGCTCCTGCCGAGGATGCCCCCGAAGCGGAAGCGCCACCGGCGGCGGAGTCGACGGCGGACTCGGAAGCGGAGCCGGTGGCGGAGGATCGAGAGCCGGATCCCCGGGAGGAACGAGCCTCCGGCAGCGGGTCGCGCTAGCGGTGATCGACGAAAGCGGGAACCTCCGGCAGCTTCCGTGCCTCTCATGAGATAAGAGGGGGACGAGACCACCCTCGATTGCAGGAGGAAACACCATGCTCTTTCGCCAGATCCGCGACCCCAAGCTTTCCCAATACGCCTACCTGGTGGGCTGCCAGCGCACCGGTGAAGCGTTGATCATCGACCCCCAACGGGATGTGGACCGCTACCTGACGCTGGCGGAGGAGGAAGGCCTGGACCTGGTGGCGGCGGCGGAGACCCACATCCACGCCGACTTCCTCTCCGGAGCCCGGGAGCTGGCGGAGGCTCACGGGGTCAAGCTCTACCTCTCCGCCGAGGGCGGCCCGGACTGGCAATACGAATGGGCCCGCCACGGCGACTACGACCTGCACCTGCTGCGGGACGGCGACACCTTCGAGATCGGCCAGATCCAAATCCAGGCGCTGCACACCCCCGGCCACACCCCGGAGCATCTGAGCTTCCTGGTCACCGACCGTGGCGGCGGCGTTCAGGAGCCCATGGGCATCGCCACCGGTGACTTCGTCTTCGTCGGCGACCTGGGGCGGCCGGACCTGCTGGAAACCGCCGCCGGCCAGGCGGGGCAGCAAGAGCCCTCCGCCCGCACCCTCTACCAAAGCGTCAAGAGCTTCCTGCATCTGCCGGACTATCTCCAGCTGTGGCCCGGCCACGGCGCCGGCAGCGCCTGCGGCAAAGCCCTGGGAGCGGTGCCCTTCTCCACCGTCGGCTACGAGAAGCGCTTCAACGCCTCCATCGACGCCTCCCGGCAGAGCGAGGACCATTTCGTCGATCAGATCCTCGAAGGCCAGCCCGAGCCGCCCCTCTACTTCGCCACCATGAAGCGCCTCAACCGGGAGGGGCCGCCGGTGCTCATGGGGCTCCCGCGGCCGCCTCGCCTCTCCCCCACGGAGGTCGCGGCGGCGCTCCTCGACGGCGTGGTGGTGGTGGACACCCGCAGCGACCGCCGGCGCTTCATGGAACACCACCTGGTGGGCTCCCTCTACGCGCCCCTGGACAACACCTTCCCCACCATCGCCGGCTCCTACCTGCGGCCGGAGGACGACATCCTGCTGGTAGTGGATCCGGAATCGGCGGACGAGGCGCTGCGGGACCTGGTGCGCATTGGCTTCGACCGGGTGGTGGGCTACGCTCCCCCGGAGGTCCTCAACCACCCCACCCTGGCGGGCCATCGGCAGGAGATTCCCATCATCGCCTTCCCGCGGGTGGCGGAGCTGGTAGACGGCGACGAGGCCGTGCCGCTGGACGTGCGCAGCGCCGCCGAGCACGCCGCCGGCAGCTTCCGCCGCTCCCTCAACATCCCTCATACGCGCCTGCTGGATCGGCTTCAGGAGGTGCCCAAGGATCGGGAGGTCCTCACCTACTGCGCCTCCGGCGCCCGCGCCGCCGCCGCTAGCGCGCTGCTTCAACGCTCCGGCCGCAAGGTGCGCTATGTCGACGACGACTTCGCCCACTGGCACGGCGCTCGCCGGCCGGCCTGAACCGGCTTCGATCCCAACTCGACCTTTCTCTAGGAGGTTCCGCCATGTTCCGCAAGATCCTGCCTTGGTCCCTGGTGGCCCTGGCCTTCGTATTGACCGCCGGAGTCTTGACCGCCCAATCCGCTTCCTCCCCGGGCCTCGAGCCGATCTCCGAACCGGCGCTGGCCTTGATGCAGGAAGCCATCCAGGACGAATACCGAGCCCACGCCCTCTACCAACAAGTGGTGACGGACTTCGGCGAGGTTCTGCCCTTCCTCCACACCATGGAGGCGGAGCTACGCCACGCGGCGGCCCTGGAGCGCCTCTACACCCAGCGCGGCCTGAAGCCCCCGGGCCCGCCGGCGGACACCATGAACAAGAAGATCCGCCGCTATGAATCCGTCCTCGCGGCCTGCACCGAGTCGGTGCAGAGCGAGATCGACAACGTCGCCATCTACGACCGGCTGCTGGCCCTGGAGCTGCCGCCGGACGTGCGCCGGGTCGCCGAGTTCAACCGCGAGGCCTCCCAAGAGCGCCACCTCCCCGCCTACCAGCGCTGCGTCGACGGCGGCGGCCAATACACCATGGGGCAGGGCTGCCGCCACGGCAAGGGCAAGATGAAGGGCGCCGGCCCAGGCCAGGGCCCAGGCCAGGGCATGTCCCGCGGGATGGGGCCTCGAGACGGCTCCGGTCCCCGAGCCGGGACGGGCAATCAAGCCGGCATGGGGCCCCGCGATGGCTCCGGCCCCGGTGCCGGAATGGGGCCAGGGGCTGGAATGAGGCAGAGAAAGATGGATGGCTCCGGCGCCGGTGCTGGCCCCGGAGCTGGTCCCGGCCAGGGCCGCGGCTGCTGCGCCAACTGCCCTATGAAGGCTGGTAGCGACACCGCCGCCGCGCCGGAAGCATCCGGCGATAGCGCCGAATCATCCGAAGACGCCCCAGCACCTCCGGACGCCTGAACCTCGGGACTTTCGATGAGGGCGGTGGGGGCACCAAGAGCCCTCACCCCCTCGATCCCCCTCTCCCAGCCGCCCCTAACCCCCAACCGGTAGAGGGGGACGCCCCCACCCGACCCACCGGAGCCTGATGCTGCATCTCGGCCTGGTGCTAGGGCTTTGAGCTTCCCCCTCTACCCTGCCCGCTGCATA
>JAXHTF010000082.1 GCA_034211275.1 Acidobacteriota bacterium | reverse complement strand
GGTAGACGGCGGCGGACAGGGCCAGGAGCACAAAGAGTTGGATCAGGCCGTGCATGGTCGGTGGTGCCTTGGTGGGATTCGAAGAAGCCCCCGCGGGGGCGAAGAATGCGCTGTCGAACGGTAGAGGAACAAAACGACCGGCGACCCTTGGGCAGGGCCGCCGGTCATTCTTCAAGGTGTCTTACTTGACGTTGGCGGCCAGGCTGTTGGCCTCGCTGCCGACCTTGGTGCGCTCGGCGTTCGGCAGGGGAATCAGGCCGGCGTCGGAAAGGTAGCCGTCGGGACCCCAGGCGCGGGCGCTGGTGAACTCCTTGACGTACTCCCGCATGCCCGGGATGACGTCGGCATGGGCCTTCTTGACGTAGAAGAAGAGCGGCCGGGAGATGGGGTAGGTGCCGTCGGCGATGGCGTCGAAGGTGGGGGCCACACCGTTGATCTTGGAGCCCTGCACCTTGTCGGCGTTCTGGTCGAGGAAGCTGAAGCCGAAGACACCGAAGGCATCGGCGTTGGCGTCGAGCTTCTGAATGATCAGGTTGTCGTTCTCGCCGGCCTCGACGTAGGCGCCGTCCTCACGGATGGTGTGGCAGATGCTCTTGTAGCGGTTCTTGTCGGTCTTCTTGAGGTCGGCGATCCAGTCGAAGGTCTTGCAGCCGCCCTCCATGGCGAGCTCCGCGAAGGCGTCGCGGGTGCCGGAGGTGGGGGGAGGACCGAGGACCTCGATCTTGACGTCGGGGAGCGAGGAGTCGACCTGCTTCCAGGTCGTGTAGGGGTTGGCCTTGAGCTTGCCGTCACCGGCGGGCACTTCCTTGGCCAGAGCCAGGAAGATCTGCTCGAGAGTCACGCTCATCTGCTTCGCACGCTTGGAGTTGGCCATGACGATGCCGTCGTAACCGATCTTGACCTCGGTGATCTCCTTGACGCCGTTGCTGGCGCACAGCTCCACCTCGGAGGACTTGATGGCGCGGGAAGCGTTGGTGATGTCCGGGTGCTCGACGCCGACACCGGCGCAGAAGAGCTTGAGACCGCCGCCGGAGCCGGTGCTCTCGATGACCGGGGTCTTGAACTGGGTGCTCTTGCCGAACTGCTCGGCGACCTTGGTGGCGAAGGGATATACGGTGGAAGAACCCACGATGCGGATCTGGTCCCGCTGCGCTTCAGCGGCGCCGGCCGCGAAGAGCAGACAGACGGCAGCAGCGATCAGTACTCGTTTCATAGGATGCTTTCTCCTCGGAGTTGACGTTGGGCGCCCATTCCAGGCTCGCCATTGAAGGCTCTTCGGTCCGGGCGATTCGATGCTTCGGGAATTCGATTGCCTTGGGGATCTCTTGCCCGGCGCGTACCGAGGGCACTGGATCCCCGCCGGAGCAACGATAGGTGCGCACCGCTACGCACCGACGACGAGGGTGTGACGGCCATGTGACGGAGCGCTGGATGGTAAGATCTCGTTCATGAAGACAACCCGAAAGTGCTGCAGAATAGGGGCTCTAGCCGGAGCCCTAGCTCTCCTCCTGACCCTCCTACCGGCACCGTCGGCGTCCGCGTCGGACAGCCGCTGGCAGCGGGAGATTCAGGAGATCGACTCCAAGCTCGACGCCGAGCGTTGGGAGTCGGCGCACAAGCAGGCCACGAAGCTGCTCAAAGAGGTGGCGCGCCGGCTCAATGGGGGGAACGATGCGGGGAAGATCCTCGGCGTCGTTCTGACCCAGCGGGCAGTGGCCTCTATCGTTCTCGAGCGGGAAGACGAGGCCTTGTGGGATTTCCACCTGGCGCAGAATCTCTTTCCCCAGGTCCTCGAGACGGACTTCACCAAATACCACCCGCGGACCCAGATCCTCGCCGAGCGGGCTCTCAGTGAAGAGGAGCTGGCCAGCGGCGAGTACCCCGCCGAGCTATGGGGGGAGCGCAGGTGCAGCGAAGACGACCCGACGTACTTGGCGCCGGAGTCGAAGCGCAAAGGCCTGCAGCGCCCCTATCCCGTGGGCGCCGACAAAGCCGGCCACGACGGCCGGGTGACCATCTTCTTCCTGCTCACCGCGGACGGCCGCCTCACCCGCCCCCTGGTGCAGACCAAGGACCGCTTTCCCACCATCATCTGGGGTGCCGCCGAGCTGGCCCGCAAACACTCCTACACTCCGGCCTATTGCGGCGAGACGCCGGTGGTGAGCGGCTTCGGCTATCACGTGGACTACGGGCTGCAGTGACGCCTCGGCATTGAAATCGAGGGGAGAAGATCAGGCGGTGCGCCGCTGGCGGGGCACGGGTAAGCGGACGCGGAAGGTGGAGCCTTCGCCGGTGCTGCTCTCCACCTCCACCTCGCCGCCGTGGGCCTGGGCCACGTGCTTGACGATGGACAGGCCCAGCCCGGTACCGCCCTCGCAGCGGGAACGGCCCTTGTCGACGCGGTAGAAGCGCTCGAAGAGCCGGGGTAGGGATTCCTGAGGGATGCCCAGGCCGGTGTCCTCGACCTCGAGGACGATCTGGGACCCGCTCCGGCGCATGCGGAGCAGCACTCTGCCGCCGGGGCGGTTGTAGCGCACGGCGTTTTGCAGCAGGTTGACCAGCAGCCGTTCCAGATCACCGCTACGGCCCGGGATGCGCGGGACCTCCTGCAGATCCAGCTCGGTGCGGATGTTCTTATTCTCCGCCTCCTGACTCACCAGCTCGAAGGCATGCTCCGCCACTTGCCATAGATTGACCGGTTCCGAGTCCGGTGCCGGGGTGATGCTCTCCAGGCGGGAGAGGGTGAGCAGATCCGCCAGAAGGGCCTGCAGCCGCCGGCATTGGCCGAGAATCCGGTCGACGAAGCGCTGGGCCGTGTCCGGCTCGTCCAGGGCGCCGTCCCGAAGGGTTTCGGCGTAGCCACGGATCGCCGCCAGCGGGGTCTTGAGCTCGTGGGAAACGTTGGCGACGAAGTCCCGGCGCATGGTCACCAGCCGCTCTTCTTCGGTGATGTCCCGGGCGACGATGACCGCGCCGCCGTTGGCCAGCAGATGGGCACCGGTGAGGAAGACGGTGCGGTCGTCGTGGGTCTGCACCGGCCGGTCCACCGGCGCCACTCCCGAGCGGCCGGTGGCCTCTTCGATGACCTTGGCCAGCTGTGGCCGACGGCAGATCTCCAGAGGGCTCATGCCCGCCACTGGCACGTGCAGACCGAAGAGATCCCGGAAGGCGGGATTGGCGAGCACCGCCCGGCCGTCGCGGTCGGTGACCAGTACTCCCTCGCTCATGCTCGACAGGATGGCCTTGAGCTGGTCCCGCTCCGCTTCCAGAGCCGCCAGCTGCTCCTGGCCCTGGGCGCTGAGGGTGTTGATCACCCGCGCCAGCCGCTCCAGATCCGGCTGCTCGGGAACTGCAACGCGGTGGCTGAAACCGATCTCGGGGAGCTTCGCGGCGTCCTCGATGAGCTCGGTGGCGGGGCGGAAATAGCGCCGGTCCAAATGCCAGGAGACGATGATCATGGCCAGCAACCCCACCGCCGCGGCCACCAGGGTGGCGAGGAGCA
Organism: Acidobacteriota bacterium; assembly: GCA_034211275.1. Lineage (NCBI taxonomy): Bacteria > Pseudomonadati > Acidobacteriota > Acidobacteriota bacterium. Next base: position 22,654 of record JAXHTF010000082.1, on the reverse strand, counting down.
AGCGCTGGCGCAGGGCCGCCAGCTGCTCGAGGGGTTGAGCGACTCGCAGCACCCAGGGCTCCCCCGTGGCGGCGGTCACCGGCCGCGCCGTGTAGACGTAGCTCAGGCCGGTGGTGGTGCTCCGGCGCACGGACACGCCGCGGCCGTCTTCCCACGCCATCAGCACTTCCGGGCGCCGGCCATGGTTCTCCATGTAGTGGGTCTCGTCCAGCGTCCGGGCGCTGTCGGCGTAGACGGTGCCGTCGTTGTGGATGATGGTGATGCGCAGCGGTCCGTCCGCAGCCAGGTCTTCGACCCAGGGTTGGAGCACTTCCAGGGGCTCTCCCAGGTGCGGCTGGACCTGCGGCGCGAGCAGGTCGAGGACGGCATAGAGCTGGCGTACCACCGTGCGCTCCTGCAGCTGGGGGATCTGCCACCAGAGCAGAGCCAAGGCGGCCACCAAGGCCGCCAAGGCGGGCCACAGAGAGGTCAGGCGAAGGCGGAAGGAGGAAATGGGGGAGGTGGTCATGGCCTATGGGGTAGCGGGCGTTGGAGTGAAAGCGCAGGCCGCGGGGTCTTGTTCTCGGGGTAGAGACCCTGAGGTCAGGGTTTGAAGCGGTAACCGACCCCCACGACGGTTTCGATACGGGTCGCCTCGTCGCCGAGTTTGCGGCGCAGACGGCGGATGTGGGTGTCGACGGTGCGACTGTCGACGTCCTCGGCATAGCCCCAGACGTCGGAGAGCAACCGGCTGCGGCTCTGCACCCGGCCGGAGCGCTCCATGAGGAGCTTGAGAAGACGGAACTCGGTGGCGGTGAGGGCGATCTCCTCGTCACCGATCTGCAGTTGGTGACCGGGTACGTCGAGACGTACCGGTCCGGCTTCCAGCAATTCCGCGGTTTCCTCGCCGCCGTTGGAGTGACGGCGTAGCACCGCCTTGACCCTCAGGACCACTTCTCGTGGGCTGAAGGGCTTGGTGATGTAGTCGTCGGCTCCGAGCTCGAGGCCGACGATGCGGTCCACCTCTTCGCCCTTGGCGGTGAGCATGATCACCGGGATGCGCGAGGTGGCGGGCTCCCGTTTCAGCATCCGGGCGAACTCCAGGCCGTCCAGGCCCGGCAGCATGAGGTCCAGCAGCACCAGGTCCGGGGTGTCCCTCCGGGTGGCCGTCAACGCTGTGTCTCCGCGCTCGAAGCTCTGGACTTCGAATCCCTCCCGCCCCAGGTTGTACTCGAGGACTTCGGCGATATCCGGTTCGTCCTCGACGATGAAGATACGCGTGCTACTCATAGCTCGGCAATCTAGCATGGGTTCTCCACAGAGACTGTGGATAATCCTGTGGGAAAGCCCTTCGAAAGCGGCCTAAACCCGCATGGTCACGCGCCTTTTTCCGTTTTGAACAAGGAATTGTGCATGCCCCATAAGGTCATTGTTTCTAACATCTTAGGACATTCCCCTCAGGCTGGAGCCGAAGCTGGGAGGGGACGAACGAAGGATTTCCACAGAATCCCCTGTTACGGGCCTGTGTCGGCTGGGTTAACCCACTGTGGCGGAGTCACTTAGACGAATTTACATGGACATCTCTATGTCTCTGGGAGCGCGATATACTCCCCATCCAGCCGCCCAACGCGACCCGCTTTTGCCAGTCCGGGAGGGTCGTGATCGGCGGTGCCGAGCGTCCATCCCATGGTGAATAAGATCGCCCATTACCAGCTTTTGGAAGAGGTGGCCCGTGGTGGCATGGGGGTGATTTACCGTGCTCACGACACGCGTCTCCAGCGCACCGTGGCGCTCAAGTTCCTGCCCTCCGAGCAGAGCGAGGACACCGTTGCTCACCAGCGTTTCCTGCTCGAAGCCCAGGCGGTGTCCCAGCTCGACCATCCGAATATCTGCACCCTCCACGAGATCGGCGAGACCGACGACGGCGCTCGCTTCCTGTGCATGCCGTTCTACGAGGGGGAGACCCTGCGTTCGTGCATGCAGCGGGAGGATCTGGCGCCGGCGGAGGTGGTGGAGTGGATCCGGCAGATCGCCTTGGGGCTGGGAGCCGCCCACCGCCGGGGCATCGTGCACCGGGATATCAAGCCCGGCAACGTAATGATCACCGGCGATGGGGTGGTCAAGCTGTTGGATTTCGGCGTCTCGCGGTTGGTGGGCAGCGAGCGGGTGACCCGAGCGGGGCACGCCGTAGGCACCAGCGGCTATATGGCGCCGGAAGTTCTGCGCGGCGAAGCTGGCGATCAGCGCTCCGACATCTGGTCCTTGGGCATCCTGATGTACGAGATGCTCGCCGGCCAGCGGCCGTTCCGCGGGGCCGCCGAGTCGGCGGTGCTGCTCTCGGTGTTGATGGATCCGCCGGAGCCCTTGGGAGAGCGGGGGCGGGTGGGAAATCGGGATCTCACGCCGGTGGTGTTCAAGGCTCTGGAGAAGGACCCCGGGCGCCGGTATCAGAGCGTCGATGAGCTGCTGGCGGATCTTGAGAGCGCCGACGAGCGCTCCACCGAGAACGCCGTGCCGGTGGGGCTCTCGGCGGGCTCTGGGCGCTCCTCCATCGCCGTGCTGCCCTTCGCCGATCTCAGCGAGGCACAGGATCAGGAGTATTTCTGCTGCGGTTTGGCGGAGGAGCTGATCCACCGGCTGGGGGGCCTGTCCGGCCTGCGGGTGGCTTCCCGGACCTCCTCCTTCCAATTCCTCGGTCAGGCCCAGGATGTGCGCCTCATCGGCCGGCAGCTCAACGTCGACGCGGTGCTCGAGGGCAGCGTGCGCAAATCCGGCGATCAGCTGCGCATCACCGTCCAGCTGATCAAGACCGCCGACGGCTATCACCTGTGGTCCCAGCGCTACGACCACCGCATGGAAGACCTGTTCGCGGTGCAGGACAAGATCGCCCGGCGGATCATCGAGGCTCTTCGGGGGACCTGGATCCAGGACGAGCAAACCCAGGAGATGGAGTCGCTGCCGGAGCCCCACATGGATGCTTTCCACCTCTACCTCCAGGGACGCCATCAATGGGATCGGCGCACCGAGGAGGGGTTGCGGCGGAGCATCGAGCTCTTCCAGGAGGCCATCGAGCGGCAGGAGGACTTCGCCCGTGCCCACGCTGCTCTGGCGGACGCCTACGCCGTCCTCGGTCTCTACGGCGTGGCAGCGCCGGACGAGGTGATGCCGGAGGCTCGCCAGGCGGCGCAACGGGCTCTAGAGCTGAACCCGGAGCTGGCGGGGCCCCACAACACCTTGGGGCTGCTGCGCTCGGTTTACGAATGGGACCCGGAGGCGTCGGCGCAATCCTTCCGCCGGGCCCTGGAGCTCGATCCCCAGCACGCCCCGGCGCACCATTGGTACGCCATGAACTACTTGGTGCCCCACGGCAAATTCGTCGCCGCCCGCCGCCACCTGGGCATCGCCCTGGAGCTCGACCCGCTGAATCTGGCGGTGAGTACCAGCCTCGGGCTGCAACGCCTCTTCGCCCACCGCTATGAGGAGGCGGTGAGCGAGCTGCAGTCGACGCTGGAGATGGACGAGGGCTTCGCCATGGCCCACTTCTTCCTCGGCCGGGCCTACGACCAGCTGGGGCGCTCCCAGGAAGCGGTGGGCAGCCTCCGCCGGGCCATCGAGCTCTCCGGCGGCAGTCCGGAGATGTTCTCTGCCCTGGGGTGTGCTTCGGTGGGGGCCGGAGATCTCCGGCGGGCCAGGGAGCTGCTACGGCGCCTGAAGGAAGTCGCCGCCGAGCGCTATGTCTCGCCGGTGCTCAAGGCGCGGCTCTTGCTGCGGCTGGGGGAGCGGGAGAACGCTCTGACGGCGCTGGAGCAGGCCGCCGGGCTGCGGGCCACGGATCTGATCTGGCTGGGGGTCGGGCCGCTCTACGATCCGCTACGGGAGGAGCCGCGCTTTCGCGCTCTTCTGGAGCGGGTCGGGCTGGGCAGGGTCGCCGCCGTCGAGGAGCCCGGCGCCAGTCGAGGCCTCAACCCGCCTTCACCTCCTGCAGGCGGCCGATGATCTCCAGCGCCAGCTGAGACGAGTGGCGGCCCGCCGCCGGCAGGACCCAATGCGCATCCCGCAGGCTCGGCTCCAGCTGCTGGAACACCGGCCGCAGTTCCTCGATCCGGGTGATGGGGGAGGGCAGGAAGGGATTCCAGAAGCGTCCATGCTCTTCTTCATGGCGCCGGATATGCCAATAGTTCGCCGCCAGGTCCATCTCCAAGTGCACCAGCGTCGTCGACTCCAGCACCGCCCGCTTGTTGTCGGCGTCGAGGAGGGTGCCGTCTCCCAGAGCGATGATGCCGGCGGGGCGGGCGCGCAGGGTCTGGAGCAGCACCTTGCGCTCCAGCTCGCGCAGGGCTGGCTCTCCGCGAAGAGTCACCAGATCCCACAGGGATTGTCCCGCCTCGTGCTCTATCTTGCGGTCGAGATCAGTGAACGGCAGGCCGGTGCGCGACGAGACGTGGTACGCCGTGTGGCGGTAGGGGCTGCCGATCATGCCGGCGACGGCCAGGGGGCGGTTCAGTTGTAGGGTCGCGTGGTGATCGTAATAGCCTTCCATGGAGGGCTCCTGGGAAAAAGAAGCCGACCGCCGGTAGAGGCGGGCAGCAGATCGCGAGCCGAGGCTCGGAAAAACACGAGATGAGAGGAATGCGCTGTGGGGGGCTGGGCTCCGGTCAGGGGAGCAGAAAGTCCACCAGCAGGTCGAGAAGCCAAATCCCCGACCGCGAATCTTCGCCCAGCAGCGTACCGCCGCCACCACCCATGGGCCCGCTCTTGTCCAGTCGTTCGAGGCGTTTCCTGCGCTCCAGCTCGGTTAGCTCTTGCTTTTGCCGAGCGCCCTCCCGCTGCAGGCCGCCGCGGCGGATCCAGGTGAGGATGCGCGCCAGCTCCTCGAAGTCGAACCACACGCCGTGGTCTTTGCAGGTGTCGATGATGACGCCGCTGCTGCGGGCGTAATTGCGGCGATTCATCAGGTTGCCGCAGACGATGCACGGCCGGTAGGCGCGGCTCTGCTGCTGCTGAGTCTCCACCGGGGTGACCGAGGCCGGGCGCCGCTCGATGGCGGCTTGGGCGTTCTGCTGGGCCTCTTTCTCCAACAGCCGGAAGGGTTCCCATTCGAGCCACAGCCCGGCGCAACGGGGGCATTCCAAGACCGCGAGATCCCGGGAGAGGCGCCGACTTTGGAGCTTCGTGTCCTCGGTGCAGGCAGGGCATAGGGAGCCGGAGACGTCCAGCGCTTGGTCCTTGAGCAGCGGGCTGCCGCAATGGTGGCAAAAGCGGCCCTTGCCGCTGGCGCGGTGCAGGCAGCTGCCACAGACGATGTTGAGGTCTCTTTCGTGGAGGGTGAAATCGGCAGCGCAGAAGCGGCAGGTGGCCTCCTGGCCTTGGCGGGGACTGCCACAGGAAGAGCAGCGCACCACCTCCGCATCCCCCAGCGAGGGGGCGGGGACCGTCAGGGTGGCTCCGCAGGGGCAAGGCAAGGACGTGCCGGGGGCTTGGCCGGTGACGTCCCGCCGACGGCTACATTCGGGGCATTGGGTGAGCAGTTGCACCGGCTATGTCTATCATGCCGGCAGCTAGTTGCCGGCCGCCAGGCGGGCCTCGATATCGAAGGTGCCTCCCTGATTGCCCTCCAACTGGAGGCTTTGGTTGGCGGTGCCGTTGGGGTTCACCTGGTCCGGCTGGAAGACCAGCACCGGGCTCAGGCCGGCGTCGAGGAAGTGGGCCAGGGCCAGGGTGTGGTTGACCAGCTCGATGCGTACCGGCTGCTCCAGGCCTTGGAGCCCGCTGACCTCGACGTTCAGATCCAGCCGCTCTCCGGTGGTGATGGTGGGCTGCCGGGCCGCTACCCGCACGTCGATGTTGCGCAACTCGCCAACGGCGGTGGTCTCGCTCTCTTTGATGCGGATCTCTACCGACCCCACCGGGCGGGAAGGGGCACGGACCACCGCCCGCCGTGGCGATTCGGCGAGCACTGCTGCCCCGGCCTCGCCGAGGGCGACGGAGGTGTTGGAGAGGTCGCCGTCAAAAGGACCGCGGATGGAGAAGGCCTGGCCGCCCTGGGTGAAGCGGGGAATGCGGAAGAGGTCGGAGACTTCCGGACTCTCCGCCAGGGGGACGGCGTTGGCCGCCAGCAGCTCGCCGGTGACGTCCCAGAGGGAGATCTCGATGATGCCCGGGAGATTCTCCGGCAGCGTCAGAGTCCAAGTCTCCCGCAGCAGACGCACATCCTGGCCGGAGAGCTCCAGGCTGTAGCTGCGCAGCCCGCCGAGGTTCTTCGACAGCTGCCGGCCCTCACCCAATGCTTCGAAGGCGAGACTGCCGGAGAGGGTGTCACCGGCCTGGAGCTCCGTCGGCATCAGGACTTCGAGCTTGCCCTCCGGCGTCAGGAAGCTCACCACCTGCAGCGCGGTGCGCTCTTCGAAGAGCGACGAGATGGCCGGGTCGTTGTTGCCTAGCCGCGGGCGGCGCTTGGCTCCCAGCCGGTCTCCCTCGGCATTGAGCCACCACCATTCCTGCACTTCCGGCGTGCGCGAACAGGAAGTGCGCAGAAGGATCCGCACGCTTCCCCGGCGGTCGACGGTGGCTCCGCTGAGCACCACCGCTTTGCGCTCTACCGCGGCGTTGGGAAACGCTCCGGATTGCAGCACCTGGAGGGTGCATCCGGAGACTTCCCCCAGCTCCACTCGCAGCCCGGAAGCGACCTGTCCCTCGAGATTCTTGAATCCAAAGGGCACCGTGTTCTGAGCTCGAGCCGCCGGGGCGAGGGCGAGGAGAGTCAGGGCGCAGAAGATCGCCGTGCTGATTGGGAAGAAACGGGAGGCGAGACGAAACCGAGGGTGCTGTCGCATAGGTCGAGACCTTTTCCTGAGCCGGCGTGGCATCCAAGACTGGGGCATCAAAGACTGGGCATCGAAGACTGGAATTTCTTTCCCCTGAACATTATAGCCCTCGTCGCAGCTTGGCGAAGCGACAGATTTGCAGAAGGCAGCAAGAGATGGGGCGGAACCGTCGGTGGGAAGGGGCTGGGTGGGTATTCGAGACAAAAAAAGAGCCGGCGGGGCTCGAGGCCCGCGCCGGCTTAGGGTAGGGAACCGGAGTTGGTGTCAGCTCGTCAGAGCTGGGCTCACCAGAACCGGCGCCCGCGGAAACGCTCGGGGTCGAAGTCGATCAGCGGGATCTCCGGCCACGGCTCGACGCAGATCCACGGCTTGACCACGCACAGGTCCAGGATCCCATCCCGGAAGTGGTCGCAGATCGGGCCGTCGTAGCGCTGACCGCAGTCGTCACGGCCGATGACGCAGCCCGGGGCCAGGGGGTTGATGGCGCAGGGGTCGATGCCCATGGCCGCCCCCAGGTCGAGGCGCGGGAAGACCTGACCGTTACGCCCGTCGGTGATGGGCGTGCCGCTGGCGGTGAGGCGGGTCAGCGTCTCTTCCACCGACTCCCAACGATAGAAGGAGCGCAGGGCGGCAGCGGCACCGGCGACGTGGGGCGCCGCCTGAGAAGTCCCGGGGAAGGTGATCCCAGCGGCGGTGATGAGGGTGCCGGGGGCCAGCAGCTCGAGTTCCGGACCGCCGTTGGAGAAGCAGTTGACAGTGTCGATGGGAGTACCGACGGGGTCGGTGCAGCCGGCGAGGGGATAGCTGTAGCCATTGCCCGGGGGGACGGTGTGGTCGAGGACCGCGCCCACGGCCACGGCCTGGTTGGAGCAGGCGGGCTCGGCCACGTAGTTGGCGTGGCCGTCGTTGCCGCTGGCCACCACCGGCATGATGCCGTAGTCCCGGGCCAGCTCGAAGGCCTGGCGGTAGGGGCTGAAGGTCAGGTCCGAGGTGCAGAAGGTATAACGCCGGGGGCCACCCAGGCTGAGGTTGATGGCCTTGACCTTGTGCCAGTAGGTGTTGCGGATGACCCAGTTGATGGCGTCGATGATGTCCGAGGTGAGGGCTCCCAGGTTGCCCCGGGAATCCCGCTGGAAGACGTCGAGGGCGAGAATCTTGGCTCCCGGGGCCACGCCGTGGACGATGCCGGCGACGTTGGTGCCGTGGCCGTGGTCGTCCAGCGCGCCGTCGTCCGGAGCGAAGTCGCGGGCGATGGAGACCGCGCAGCCGGGATCGCCGGCGGCGTCGCAGCTACCGAAGTCGGGGTGGGTGTAGTCGACGCCGGTGTCGATGACCGCCACCGAGCCGTACTGGCCCAGGAGCATGCCGTGCTGCGCCAGCTTGGCCTCAGCCTGGGCGTGGTTGATCTGCGGCAGGCTCTGGCTCAGCGCGGGGTACATCCATTGGTCCTGGCTGACGCCGAGGACATCGGGGTGGCTGGCGAGGGTCTCCAGCTGTTCCTGGCTCTGAACCTGCACCAGGGCAATCGGCAGGTTGTCGTAGTCGCGGGTGACCTCCACGGCCATGTCCTGCTCTTCCAGGTCCTGGAAGACGGAGCCTTTGTAGAGCCCCCAGACGGCGGCCCGGTACTCGAGCTGCGCCTGCAGCCCTTCCTCCTCGTCCACCGACTGCTTGAGCATGTGGACGGCGTTGTCGTCTTTGTCACGGAAGGTCACCAGCACTTCGACGCCCTGGCCTTCCTGGATGGCGTTCAGCGTTTCGGCATCGAGGTCGCTCTTCTTGGCCATGAGAGCCGCGAAGTTGTCCGGCTCCTCCTGCGCTGCCAGGCTGCCTGGCAGGAGGATCAAAGTCAGGGCGAGGAAGGTCGCAGCGATGCTCCCCAAGCCCCGGCGGCGGTGAATGAGTCGTTGACGATCGTTCATGAGTCGTTCTCTCCTGGGGGCTCACCGGCCCCCGCAAGCTGCGCCGCAGGCGGCGCGTCAGTCAAATATCGAGGCCCGAGAATCAGGGCCTACGGGCTGCATTCCCTGACACAGACGCAGCGCGGAGAAATCTCTCTCACAGAAAATCGAAAAAAAGCCATGAAGCTAAGAGTGGGTTCTCAGAAGGGTGGTACCCACTTGTTGGTTTCTCCTGGGAGCGATTCTCAGGAGGGTGGTACCCACTTGTTGGTTCCCCCTGGGAACGCCGACATCCTGTCGGCTTTTCTGGGCTGAGCGAGGGTAGGACAGAGCGGGGTGCTCGGGAGTCGGGCCCTGCGGTAGGCGCGGACGCCCATCCTCGGAACCCGCTCCCTCGCCATACCGGCGGTGGTTTTGGGGCTTAGGGGACAGGTTCGAGGGGAGCGAAAGGGAGTGGTACCCACTCGTTGGTACCAAAAAAACCGGCGGAGCCCGAGGGCCCCGCCGGTGGTAGGTCAGGGGATGGGATGGAGCCGGTGGCTCCTTAGAAGCGGCGGCCGCGGAAGCGTTCGGGGTCGAAATCCTGCAGTGGCTCAGTGGGCCAGGGTTCGACGCAGATCCACGGCTTGACCAGGCAGAGATCGAAGATCACGTCGCGGAATTGCTCGCAGATGGCGCCGTCGAAACGCTGACCGCAGTCGTCTCGTCCGAGGACACACCCCGGAGCCAGACTGTTGAGCTCGCAGGGATCCACCTGCAGGGCGGCGCCGAGATCTAGTCGGGGGTAGACCTCACCGGTGCGATGATCGGTGATGGGGGTGCCACTGCGGGTCATGCGTGCCAGGGTTTCCGGGATCGACTCCCAGCGGTAGTAGGAACGCAGCACCGCGGCAGCACCGGCGACATGGGGAGCGGCCTGGGAGGTGCCCTGGGTGGTGATGCCGGCGGCGGTGATCTTGTCGCCGGGGGCCAGCAGATCGAGCTCCGGGCCGCCGTTGGAGAAACAGCTCACCGTATCCTTCGGAGTGCCGGGATTCTCCCAGCAGCTGCCGTAGAAGAAGTTCTGGTGATTGAGGAAGGTGATGTCGGTGTCGAGCACCGAGCCCACCGCCACTGCCTTGGGAGCGCAAGCGGGGTCGGTCACTTGATTGGGATCGGCTTCGTTGCCGCTGGCCACCACCGGCATGATGCCGTATTGGTAGAGCAGTTCGAAGGCCGAATGGTAGGGGCTGAAGGTCGATGCGGCGGCGCAGACATTGAACCGTCGCGGGCTGCCCAGGCTCAAGTTGATGGCTTTGATCTTGTGCCAGTAGGTGTTGCGCAGGGCCCAGTCGATGGCGGCGATGATGTCGTCTCTGGAGGCCCTTTGGACGCCGCCGCCGACGTCGCGGAAGACGTCCAGGGAGATGATCTTGGCCCCCGGCGCCACGGCGTGGACAATGCCGGCGACGTTGGTGCCGTGACCGGTGTTGTCCAGCTCGCCGTCTTCGGGGGCGAAGTCCCGCGCGTAGGAGACCACGCACCCTTCCTCTCCCGCGGCCTCACAGGAGCCGAAGGTGGGGAGGGTGTAGTCGACACCGCTGTCGATGACCACCACCGAGCTATGGGCGCCGAGTTGGGAGCCGCTGCCGTGGACGACGTTGAGGGCTCCTTGGTGGTTGATCAGCGGCAGGCTTTTGCTCACCATGGGTTCGTACCAGCGATTTTGCGACAGGCCCAGGACGTCGGGATGGCTGAGCAGAGCCTCGGCCTGTTCGGGACTCTGGATCTGCACCACTGTCACGGGGAGGTAGTCGAAGTCCCGGGTCACCTCCACTGCGAGATCCTGCTGCTCCAGATCCTGGAGAACGGCTCCTTTGAACAGGCCCCAGACCGCGGAGCGATACTCGAGCTGGGCCTGGAGCCCTTCTTCTTCGTCCACCGACTGCCGGAGCATCCCGGCCGCGTCCTCGTCGCGATCCCGGAAGGTGACGAGGACCTCCACGGATTCACCCTGGGTGACGGCGGCGCGGGTCTCGGTGTCGAAGTCAGTTTTTTTGATCAGGAGCTCCTGGAAGGGATCGAGCTCCTCCTGGGCTCCCAGTGCTCCGGGCACCAGTACGAAGAACAGGACGAGGAGCGCTGCGATGGCCAACCACAGCATGCGATAGAGGCGAAGGTCGGGAAAGGAATGACTGCTAGACATGGTGAGTTCTCCTCAAAAGTCATGAGAGATGGAGCGCCACGCTGAGAAGCCGCAGGGGGGTAGCCACGGGCTCCATTCCCCATCACAGACGTAGCGCGCCGGGTTCTCTCTCACGAAAGATCGAAGAAAAGCCATAAGGCTCACCAAGGAGCTCCCCGAGGGTGGTACCCACTTGTTGGTTCTTCCCTGGGAGCGCCGGCATCCTTGCCGGCTTTCTTGGGTTTGGACAGGGGAAGGACGGTGAGGGGTGCTCGGGAGTCGGGTCCTGCGGTGGACGCGGACGCCCATCCTCGGAACCCGCTCCCTCGCCATACCGGCGGTGTTCTCTGAGCGTTGGGGACAGGATGGAGGAGGGTGGTACCCACTTGTTGGTTCTTGCTTGCTGGTAATCGCCTAGTCAGCGATTCCACTTCTGGCTGCTGGATTCCCAATAGCCGGATCAACCTCTACCGGTGTGAGTGGGCAGCGGGATTCGAGGAGGATCGTGAGATCCCCGCAGAACTCGACTGCCCACGCCCCCAGGCTTACCGCTCCTCGTTGGATCATGGGACAGAAGGAAGAGGTGGTACCCACTTGTTGATCAGGGAGAGAGGGGGCTTGAAGGATGGCGGGATTCCGGTATCATGGGCCGCCAACGGGGGCGGTAATCCGGCGCAGGTCGCGAGGAGGGCAAGCGCTGGATCACAGACCCGCCCGTATCCCATTCAGGATCGTCCACGAACCAGCTTTCCACGACCCCCAACCCTGCATGACCAACTACACCGCTGAGCAGATCGAGGTCCTCAAGGGCCTGGAGCCGGTGCGCAAACGCCCCGGCATGTACACCCTCACCGAGCGCCCCAATCACCTCGCCCAGGAGGTGGTGGACAACTCCGTGGACGAGGCCATCGCCGGCCACTGCAAGAACATCGCCGTGACGGTGCACGAGGACGGCTCGGTGTCGGTGGAGGACGATGGCCGGGGCATGCCGGTGGACCGCCACAAGGGAGAGAAAGTCTCCGGCGTCGAAGTGATCCTCACCCGGCTTCACGCCGGCGCCAAATTCTCCGGCAAGAACTACCGCTTCTCCGGCGGCCTCCACGGCGTCGGCGTGTCGGTGGTCAACGCTCTTTCCGAACGCCTCGAGGTGTGGGTGCGCCGGGACGGCAAAGAGCACCACATGATCTTCGTCGACGGTGGGCACAAGAAGCAGGATCTGAAGGTCGTGGGCAGCGTCGGCCAGCGCAACACCGGCACCCGGCTACGCTTCTGGCCCGACGCCCAATACTTCGACTCCCCCAAGATCAGCATCCCGAAGCTCAAGCGCTCCCTCCGCGCCAAAGCGGTGCTGTGCCCCGGGCTGACCATCACCTTCACCCACGAAGCCAAAGACGAGGACGACGAGACCTGGTGCTATGAGGCCGGGCTGACGGATTACCTCCTCGACGAGCTGGGGGACTTCGAGCGCGTGCCCGAGGAGCCCTTCACCGGCGAGCTCTCCTCCGAGGAAGAAGAGGTGGAGTGGGCGGTGACCTGGCTGCCGGAGGAGGGAGATCCGGTTACCGAGAGTTACGTCAACCTCATCCCCACGCCCCAGGGCGGAACCCACGTCAACGGTTTCCGTCTCGGCCTCACCGAGGCCATTCGCGAATTCTGCGAGTTCCGCAACCTGCTGCCGCGGGGGGTCAAGATCAGCCCCGACGACGTTTGGAACCGGTGCAGCTACATCCTCTCCCTGCGCATGCGCGAGCCTCAGTTTTCCGGCCAGACCAAGGAGCGCCTGTCCTCCCGCCAGGCGGCGAGCTTCGCCTCCGGGGTGACCAAGGACGCCTTCAGCCTGTGGCTCAACAACCACACCGCCGACGCCGAACGCATCGCCCAGCTGGCCATCGACAGCGCCCAGGCGCGGCAGCGCTCGGCGAAGAAGGTGCAGCGCAAAAAGACCGTCGGCGGGCCGGCGCTGCCCGGCAAGCTGGCGGATTGCACCAGCCAGGACCTGTCGGTGACGGAGCTCTTCCTGGTGGAGGGAGACTCCGCCGGCGGCTCCGCCAAGCAGGCCCGGAGCCGGGAATTCCAGGCCATCCTGCCGCTGCGGGGCAAGATCCTCAACACCTGGGAGGTGGAGCACGGCCAGGTGCTGGGCTCCCAGGAGGTCCACGACATCGCCGTCGCGTTGGGGGTGGAGCCGGGCAATGCCAAGCTCGACGACCTGCGCTACGGCAAAGTGTGCATTCTCGCCGACGCCGACTCCGACGGCTTGCACATCGCGACCCTCCTCTGTGCCCTCTTCGTCCGCCACTTCCGCCAGCTGGTTCTCGCCGGCCGCGTGTACGTGGCCATGCCGCCGCTCTTTCGAGTGGACGTTGGCAAGAAGGTCTTCTACGCCCTCGACGAGAGCGAGAAGAACGAGGTGCTGCGGCGCACCGAGGCGGGGGAGCTCAAGGGCAAGGTCAACGTCCAGCGTTTCAAGGGGCTGGGGGAGATGAATCCCAGCCAGCTGCGGGAAACCACCATGGCACCGGAGACCCGGCGGCTGGTGCAGCTGACCCTGGACGGCGGCAAGAAGGCGGACGAGATGCTCGACATGCTGCTGGCCAAGCGCCGGTCCTCGGATCGCCGCCACTGGCTCACCGCCAAGGGCGATCTGGCGGAAGTCTAAAGATGGAGACTCCATTGATGGCGGAGAAGAAGTGATGGCGGAAAAGAAGAAGCGCCGAGGCAAGAAGAAGGCCGAGAGCGACGAGGCGATCCAGCTGAGCTTGCAGACCCAGGACACCGAGCAGCAACCGCTCTCGGAGTTCACCGAGAAGGCGTACCTGGACTACTCCATGTACGTCATCCTCGACCGCGCTCTGCCCCATGTGGGGGATGGCCTCAAGCCGGTGCAGCGGCGCATCGTCTACGCCATGTCGGAGCTCGGCCTGTCGGCGCTGGCCAAATTCAAGAAATCCGCCCGCACCGTCGGCGACGTCATTGGCAAATTCCATCCCCACGGCGACTCCGCCTGCTACGAGGCCATGGTGCTCATGGCCCAGAGCTTCAGCTTCCGCTATCCGTTGGTGGACGGTCAGGGCAATTGGGGCAGCCAGGACGATCCCCGCTCCTTCGCCGCCATGCGCTACACCGAGGCGCGGCTGACCCGCTATGCTCAGACTCTACTCTCGGAGCTCGACCAGGGAACGGTGGAGTGGGGGCCCAACTTCGACGGCACCCTGAAGGAGCCGTTGATGCTGCCGGCGAGGCTGCCCAACGTGCTGCTCAACGGCGCTTCCGGCATCGCCGTGGGCATGGCCACGGACATTCCGCCCCACAATGCCCGGGAGGTAGTGGCGGCGGCGGTGCATCTGCTGGACCATCCCAAGGCGACGGTGGAGGACCTCTTCGAGCATCTGCCGGGGCCGGACTTTCCCACCGAGGCGGAGATCATCTCGTCGCCGGAGGAACTGCTCTCCATCTACAAGACCGGCAGCGGCTCGGTGCGGGCCCGCTGCCGCTGGAGCCGGGAGAACGGCGACGTGGTGATCACCGCTCTGCCGTACCAGGTCTCCGGCAGCAAGGTGCTGTCCCAGATCGCCTCCCAGATGCAGGCCAAGAAGCTTCCCATGGTGGACGACCTGCGGGACGAGTCGGATCACGAGAATCCTTGCCGGCTGGTGGTGACCCCACGCTCCAACCGGGTGGACGTGGACGCCCTCATGGCCCACCTCTTCGCCACCACCGACCTGGAGCGCACCCACCGGGTCAACGTCAACGCCATCGGCCTCGACGGCCGGCCCCAGCAGATGGATCTCAAGGAGCTCCTGAAGCAGTGGCTCGACTTCCGCATCGAGACCGTGCGCCGGCGCCTCAAGCATCGATACGACAAGGTCTTGCAGCGTCTGCACCTGCTGGCGGGTTTCCTCATCGCCTACCTCAATATCGACGAGGTCATCGCGATCATTCGTCATGAGGAACAGCCCAAGCCGGTGCTGATGGAGCGCTTCGGCCTCACCGACGTGCAGGCGGAGGCGATCCTCGAGCTCAAGCTGCGCTATCTGTCGCGCCTCGAGGAGATGAAGATCCGCGGCGAGCAGGACGAGTTGCAGAAGGAGCGGGACGAGCTGGAGCGGCTCCTCGGCTCGCCGAAGGCGCTGGCTGGGAAGGTGCGGGAGGAGCTGCAGGCGGACGCCGAGGAATTCGGCGACGAGCGCCGCTCGCCCATCGTTGAGCGCCAGGCGGCCAAGGCCATGGACGAGTCGGAGCTGATCCCCAGCGAGGCGGTGACCATCGTGCTCTCCCAGCGCGGTTGGGTGCGCGCCGCCAAGGGGCACGATGTGGACGGCGAGAGCCTGAGCTACAAGGCCGGCGACGGCTTCCTCGGCGCCGCTCCCGGACGCAGCAATCAGCAGGCCATCTTCCTCGACTCCACCGGCCGCTCGTACTCTCTGCCGGCGCACACCCTGCCGTCCGCCCGGGGCCAGGGGGAGCCCCTGTCCAGTAGCCTGTCGCCGCCGCCGGGATCCCAATTCACCGCGGTGCTGGCGGGGGCCGACGAGGACATGGTGCTCCTCGCTTCCGACGCCGGCTACGGCTTCGTCACCACCCTCGGCGATCTCCATGCCCGGCCCAAGGCCGGCAAGTCGGTGCTCGCCCTGCCCAAGGGCTCGAAGCCTCTGACCCCGCGCAAGGTGACGAACTACGAGGAGGACCTGGTGGCGGGGCTGACGGACCAGGGCCGGCTCTTGGTCTTCCCCATCCGCGACCTGCCCGCCATGCCCCGGGGCAAGGGCAACAAGATCCTCAACATGCCGCGCACCAAGCGCTACGGCCAGGAAGTGCTCATCGCCGTCGCCGCCCTCACCGAAGGCGACACCCTGCGCATCCACGCCGGCAAGCGCTACATCAACCTCAAGGGCTCGGAGCTGGAGCCCTATTACGGTGAACGAGCCCAGCGCGGCAGCCGCCTGCCCCGGGGATTCCAGAACCCCGACAGCATCGAGATCCTCTAGCCGGGGTGGTGGGCTGGCGCCCACCCTATAACCTCAGTCCCCACTCGCTCCCGGATCGATGAAACGGGCTCCGCGAGGACTGTTTGTGCAACTCGCTCCCGCGCTCCAGCGTGGGAGCCCAGGGGAGACGCTCCAGCGTCGAGGGCGGGGGGCTCTCCGGGCCCTGTCCTGGGACCTTTTTTCTTGGTCACTGTCTCTTTTTCTAAGCTTCCGCGCACTTAACTGATGCCTATTCAAGGTTTTCTGTCGTTTGAGCGTCGGCTTTCCCTGCGCGGAAGTGCCGGCAGCTCCCGTTCACCCCCCCCTTTCGGAGAGGAGTTTTCGAGGATGGACTATCGAACCTGGTCGAGGAGCCCCGTGCTTCGCGCCTTCGGCGTTGCCGTGGCGCTTCTGGCTGTGCTGTGGACGCCGCTGGGCGTTGAAGCGGCCCAGCTCCAAGACAATTACCGCAACTACGATCATCGGGATGCGGCGCAGCGTGGCGTCGACATCTTCCAGGGCCCGACCCAGGAGGCCGCCCTCAATCAGCTGCGGGCCACCGTTCCGGGGCTGGAAGCGCGTTTCGAGCCCACCACCGGGGCCCTGCGCACCGTCTCCAACCGCACTGGCTACCTCACCGCCGGTGACTCCGAGGCGAGCCCGCTGACCATTGGCCTGGGCTTCGTCGCCGATCACCTCGACCTCTTCGGCCTGACCCCGGCGGATCTCGAGAGCGCCCAGGTCCAGGACTCGGTCTTCTCCAAAGTCTCCGGTGCCACCCACCTCTATCTGGTGCAGCACCACGGTGACATCCCGGTCTACAACGGCCAGCTGCACCTCAACGTCAACCGCGACGGTCGGCTGATCAGCGCCAACAACGCGTTCCTGCCGGACCTGGCCAAGGCCATCAACACCACCACTCCTCAAATCGGCGCCGTGGCGGCGGTGAACTCCGCCCTCCAGCACCTGGAGGCGGGGATCAAGGTCGAGGGCCGGGCGAGCGTCGCCAGCGGCCCCACCCGGGAAACCCAGGTTCCCCATCAGGGCGTCTCCCAGGATCCCATCACCGCCCAGCTCATGTGGCTGCCCATCCACCGCGGCAACGCCCGCCTGGTGTGGAACTTCCAGATCTTCACCCTCGACAGCGAGCACGCCTTCGACTTCACCGTCGATGCCGTGGACGGCACCGTCTGGACTCGCTTCGACTGGGTCGCCAACGACTCCTACCGCGTGTACGAGATTCCGGCGGAGAGCCCCAACCACGTGACCCCGCTGCCGCCCTCCGACGGCCGCACCCTGGTCATCGATCCGGCGGACGGTTCCGCGTCCCCCTTCGGCTGGCATGACACCAACGGTGCCGCCGGCGCCGAGTTCACCATCCACCGGGGCAACAACGTCCACGCCTACGACGACATCGACAACAACAATGGACCCCCGGCCAGCGAGCCCGACTGCGGCGGCTCTCTCGTCTGCGATTTCTCCATCGATCTGACCCTGGCGCCGAATCAGTACATTCCGGCGGCGGTGGCCAACCTCTTCTACTGGAACAACATCATCCACGATGTGCAATACCAGTACGGCTTCGACGAGGCGGCGGGCAACTTCCAGGAGAACAACTACGGAGCCCCCGGCGCCGGCAGTGATCCGGTGGACGCCGAGGCCCAGGACGGCTCCGGCACCAACAACGCCAACATGTTGACCCCGCCGGACGGCTCCAACCCGCGCATGCAGATGTACATCTGGACCGCGCCGACCCCCGACAAGGACGGCGATCTGGACAACGGCATCATCATCCACGAGTATGGCCACGGCATTTCCAACCGTCAGGTCGGTGGGCCGTCCAACGTCAGCTGCTTGAGCAACACGCAGCAGGCCGGCGAGGGCTGGAGTGACTGGTGGTCCTTGGCCTACACCGCCGAGACCGGCGACGCCGGCACCGATCCCCGCGGCATCGGCACCTACGCCCTGGACCAGGCCACCACCGGCCCGGGCATCCGCACCCAGCGTTACAGCACCGATCCCGGCGTCAACACCTGGACCTATTCCACCATCAGCACCGGCGTGTCCGTGCCCCACGGCGTCGGCGCGGTGTGGGCCCAGGGCATCTGGGAGGCCTATTGGGCCTTGGTGGATTTCCACGGCTTCGACCCGGACATCTACGATGCTGCCGGCGGCTCCGGCAACCAGCGGATGATGCTCTACGTCAACGAGGGCCTGAAGAACACCGCCTGCTCGCCGACCTTCCTGGACAACCGGGACGGCATCATTCAGGCGGCGGTGGACAACTACGGCGGCGAGGACGTCTGCCGTCTGTGGGAGGCCTTCGCGGCCTACGGCCTGGGTATCGATGCTGCCACCGGCGGTTCCGGCAGCCTGTCCGCTACCGACGGCTTCAACGTGCCGCCGGAGTGTCAGTGCAATCCGTTCCCGGTGGCCGACGCCGGTCCGGACCAGGTGATCTGCCTCGGTGACTCCACCGTCGTGGGGACCCCGGCCCAGCCGGACAACACCTACAGCTGGTCGCCGGGCGGCCAGACCACGGCGCAGATCACCGTCTCGCCGACCACCACCACCACTTACACCGTCACCGCTACCACCGCCGCCTGCGGCAGCGATTCCGACTCCGCCACGATCACCGTCGACGACGGGACCGCCGCTGGCCTGGACGAGGACTTCGAGCTTGGCGCCGGTGCTTGGACCGCCAGCGGTCTGTGGCATCTGACGGTGAACTCCAGCTGTGCTTCGCCGGGCTATTCGTCGCCGGTGAACGCCTTCTACTACGGCCAGGATTCGACCTGCACCTACGACACCGGCTCCGCCAACACCGGTGATCTCGTTTCGCCGGTGATCCTGGGCATCAACTCGGCGTCGACGCTGACCTTCGACTACTACCGCGTGGTGGAATCCTTCAGCGGCACCTACGACACCGCCGAGGTGGCGGTGTCCACCGACGGCAGCAGCTGGACTCCGGTGTGGTCGCGCTCTTCGGCGGATGCGTCCACCGCGGCGTGGCAGAGCAGCGGAGCCATCTCCCTGGCGGCCTACGCCGGGCAGACCATCCAGCTGCGCTTCCGCTTCAACACCGTGGACAGCGTGTCCAACGGCTTCACCGGTTGGTTCGTCGACGACATCGTGGTCACCGGCGAGTCGCCCTGTGATCCCGGCGGCAACACCGCTCCGGTGGTGACCATCACCGCTCCGGCGGACGGCTCCACCTTCACCGATGGGGACAACGTCACCTTCTCCGGCACCGCCAACGATGCCGAGGACGGCAACATCTCCGCGTCCCTGAGCTGGGATTCGAGCCTCGACGGCAACATCGGTTCCGGAGCCTCGTTCTCCACCACCGGGCTGTCCGTGGGCACCCACACCATCACCGCCAGCGTCACCGACGGCGGTGGCCTGCCGGGCTCCGACTCCATCACCGTCACGGTGGATCCCGCTTCTTCCACCACCGTCACCTTCACCTCTCTCGGTGGGGAAGACGGCTGGACCCGGGAGCAGGGGGAGAACAGCGGAGTCGGTGGCAACAGCAATCCCAACGGTGCCGGTCAGCGGCCCATCCGCGCCGGCGACGACCGGCGGGACCGTCAGTGGCGGTCGGTGGTGTCCTTCGACACCTCGTCCATCCCGGACGGCGCCACCATCGTGTCGGCGACCCTGCGGCTGCGCCGCGGACGCCTCACCGGCGCCAACCCCTTCGCCACCTTCGGTAGCTGCTTCGTCGACGTCCAGAGCGGCGGCTTCAGCGGCAACACGGCGTTGCAGGACAGCGACTTCGAGGCCGCCGCCACGGCGTCTCAGGCCGCGACCCTCACCGACGCGCCGGCGGACGGCGATTGGTCCGAGGGCGTCCTAGACGCCTCCGGCCTGTCGGCGGTCAACAAGACCGGCACCACCCAGCTGCGGATTTACTTCCAGCTGGATGACAACGACAACAGGAGCGACGACTACATGGGCTACTTCTCCGGCGACAACGGAGATGCGGCCAACCACCCGCAGCTGGTGGTCACCTACCAGTAGTCTCAGCATCGCTTCTCGTGCCGGATGACTCCGGCAAGAACGGCACGGCGGCCGGGCTCCTAGAGCTCGGTCGCCGTGTTTTTTGTTCGCATCTGTCCTGTTTTGTGCTTGTGTAGGCACTCACTATACGAATATGGCAGCAATAGCTCTCGATGCCTTCTAAGGGTCCTCAAGCCTTTTCCGTGTGGGGAAAGGTGTCTGTGCCCCCCTTTTCTTTCCTCTGGGAGGATTTTTTTGATGCGAACGACCGTAGCGTTGTCCGTCCTCGCCTTGGTCGCCCTCTTGGCCCTACCGGCCTCGGCGTCCACCTTTGTCAACATGAGTCAGCAAGAGATGCTGCAGGAGTCCGTCGCCGTGGTTCAGGGGCAGATCCTTGAGGTCACCTCGTTCTGGAACGACGAGCGCACGGTGATCTTCACCGAGGCTCTGGTGCAGGTCCGCGAGGAAGTCGTGGGTAAGACCGACGCTACCGTCGTGCGCGTGCGCACCGCTGGCGGCACCGTCAATGGCTACACCATCGAGGCCGCCGGTTTCCCGCAGTTCAACCGCGGGCAGAACACTCTCCTCTTCCTCCAGCCCGCCGAGGCCGGCGTCTACCAGGTGGTGGGCTACCGCCTGGGGCAGTACCGCATCACCCGGGACCGTCAGGGTGCCGAGATGGCCGTGCCGACCCTCGAGGCCGGTGTGCAGCTGCTGACCGCCGACGGTCGCCCCGCGGAGCGTCCGCGGACGATCCAGCTGGACGAGCTCAAGACCCAGCTCCGGGCCCAGGCCCGTCGTATTCCTCGGCTGCAGCAATAACTGGATAGACCGGAATAAGGAGAATGAACATGAAAATGCATGATTTGAAGATCCCCGGCTATCTGGTTCTCGCCCTGGTAGCCCTGATGGTGGCGAGCAGCGCCTCTGCCTACGTCCTTCTGAGCCCCGCCCGTACTTGGGACAGCGCTCCCACCTACATCGTCGACAACGGCGGCCTGAGCTCCGTCAATGATTCCGACGGTGGTGTCTCGGCCACCGTGCAGGCCATCACCTCGAATCAGGCCTGGAACGGCGCCGGTTCCGGCAACGTGGTCGGAGCCACCTCGGGCAATACCAACAACCTGACCCTCGGAGACGGCACTCCCATGCTGGTCTTCGACGATCCCATCAACGTCTGCAACGGCAACTGTCTGGCGGCCACCTTCACCGGCTATTACAGCCAGCGCAACGATGGCACCTACCGCATCGACGACGCCGACATCGTCACCAACACCTCCTACAGCTGGACTTCCCAGAACGAGGATCCCAACGGCTCCGGCTGCTCCAGCGAGTTCTACATCGAGGGCGTGATGGTGCACGAGATCGGCCACGGTCTGGGCCTCGGCCACACCAACGTCAACGGTGCCACCATGTATCCGTCGGTGTCCTCCTGCAACAACGGCCCGGCCAGCATCGAGAACGACGACGCCGACGGCATCGACGCTCTCTACGGCGGCGGCGGCCCCGGCGGTGGTTCCTGCACCCTCGGGCAGAAGGGTGACTCCTGCTCCGTGGACGGCGACTGCTGCTCCAACAAGTGCCGCGGACCGAGCGGTCGCAAGACCTGTAAGTAAGTCTGCATCTCACCGGGTCGCCGCTCTGCGGTGGCTCGGAGAATGAGTCGAAGCGAGGGAAGGTTCTTCTGGGCCTTCCCTCGCTCTTTTTTGCGAGGCGGGAGGGCTTCGATTGACAAAGACGGCAGGCGTTGCAAAGCTGGTTTCAGCATGCCCAAGATTTCGTTGTTGGTGCCCTATCGCAACCGCACGGTTCATCTGCGCAACCTGTTGAGCTGGTTTCGTCAGGCGGATGCTCCGGATCGCGAGCTGATCCTGGTGGAGGGCGCGGCGGAGAAGACGGTTCAAAGGCTGGTGGAGGATTGCCCTGGGGCACGCTATCTCTTCGTCGAGAACCCAGACGCCTTCCACCTCAGTCGGCTGCTCAATCGGGGATTGGCGGCGGCGCGAGGAGAGTTGATTCTGCCCTTCGACGTCGACCTGCTGCCGGCGCCTGGGGTCTTCCGGCGCCACGTGGCGGCGGCGGCCTCCGCGCCGCGGCTGGTGGTGGCGGGCTATCGCTTGCTCACTCCCCTGGAGTCGGTCTCCCCGGAGCAACGCCAAGAGATCTTGTTCCGGGTTCGTCTCGCCGCCTCGGATCATCAGCAGACCATCCTCAAACGGATCCTCGACGGTGAGAGCTATGGCGTGGCTCCGATCCTGTGGCGGGAACGCCTGGAAGAGGTCGGCGGCTGGGATGAAGGCTTCGTCGGCTGGGGAGCCGAAGACCAGGATCTCCTCGAGCGCTACCTCAGCGACGGGCGACATTTGGTACGCAGCGAAGCCTTCGCCTACCTGCACCAGCACCACGAGTTCGAGAGCGCCTGGCGGGAGCCCCATCTCATCGCCGAGAACCGAGATCGCTATCAGCGCCGGCGCATCGCCCAGACGGGGCGGGGGTCTTCCGATGGCTGATCCCCTGCGCATCCACGTCGTCACCGCCTGCCACAACGCCGAGCTCTGGCTGCCGCGGCTGGCGGAGAGCCTGAGGGAACAAAGCCACCGGGACTTTTGCTGGACCGTCTACGACGATGCCTCCACCGACGGCTCGGTGGCGCTGCTGCAGGGGTTGGCCGCCGAGGAGCCTCGTCTGAGATTGCTGCGGGGAAGCCGGCGCGGCTGGGCGGCTCGGGCGCGCTGGCGGGCGCTGGCGTCTCTCGATGCGGCAGATCGCGATCTGGTGGTGCTGGTGGACGGTGACGACTGGCTGGCAGGATCCGAG